>JAUIHA010000030.1 GCA_030432505.1 bacterium
TTCAGAAATTGAGACATTACTCAAGCAACGTGAACAAGCACGTACAACTCGAGATTGGAAACGTGCTGATGAAATACGCAATCAGTTAGTTAGCCTTGGTGTTAAAATTCAAGATAAAAAAGTTTAATGATAATAATGTAAATGAATATTTTTGACGGTCAGTCAAAAGTAGTGTTATATTTTCCTCTACATTATTATTCGGAAAAACAAAAAATAACTATCTTCACGGTACAAACACCTTGGTATAATTTGTTTAAAAGGATGTAAAAACCATATGTTAGGGCGGTTTTTTTCTCAATCAGGAAGTAAAGAGTCTAGTATTGGAGACATTGTTAAATCACTAGGTCTGGTATTTGGTGATATCGGAACAAGTCCGATTTATACCTTATCAATTGTATTCTTCACAATGCCTGTCACAATCCCCAATGTCATCGGCGTATTATCACTCATTGTTTGGACGTTAACGCTGCTTGTTTTTGTACAATATGCCATTCTTGCCATGACACTTGGTAAAAAAGGTGAAGGTGGAACCATCGTACTTAAAGAGCTTTTGGTCCCACTTTTAAAAACTAATCGTCAAGTTGCATTTGTAAGTTTTCTTGCTTTTATTGGAATCTCTCTACTCTTTGGTGATGGTGTTATTACCCCAGCCATTAGTATTTTAAGTGCAGTTGAAGGATTACAATTTATTCCGGCCCTTAAGGGTCTTCCTCAGTTTTCCTTCATGATTATCGCATCCTTTGTAGCATTCTGTTTGTTTTTTATGCAAAAAAAGGGAACCGATAAAGTAGCCGCAGCATTTGGCCCACTTATGATTGGTTGGTTTAGTACCCTAGCAATATCCGGTCTTGTGTCACTTGTTAGTGCTCCTTTTGTGCTCAAGGCACTCAATCCTTACTTTGCTATAAAATTTTTGTTAACAAACGGACTCACCGGATTCTTTGTTCTTTCTGAGGTTATCCTGTGTGCAACGGGTGGTGAAGCACTCTACGCAGATATGGGACATTTAGGGAAAAAGCCTATTCAGCAAGCAGGTATATTTGTTTTTCCTGCACTTCTTCTAACGTACCTGGGTCAAGGCGCATATCTTATTGCCCATCCAAAAACAGACTATGTACTTTATTCAATGATTTATAGCCAAGCACAAATTTTCTATATTCCATTTCTCATTATGAGCCTTGCCGCAACAGTAATTGCTTCGCAAGCAATGATCAGTGGTATCTTTTCTGCAGTATATCAAGGTATTACAACCAAAGTATTTCCAACGTTTAAAGTTGATTACACATCAAGTAAATTCCGTTCTCAAATTTATGTCGGCATGGTTAACTGGTTCATGCTTATTGCCTGCCTAATCATCATCTACCAATTCAAAGGTACACAACGCCTTGCAGGCGCGTATGGTTTTGCCGTAACGGGAACTATGACGATTACCGGTATTATGATGAGTTGGATTTTCTTCCTTCGCAAAAACTTCTTCAAAGCATCACTTTCTGTCATTCTTGCCTGCCTTAACTTCACCTTCTTCTGCTCAAACAGCTTCAAGATTCCAAACGGTGGTTATTGGTCAATTTTTCTTGCCCTGATTCCACTTAGCATCATTATCATTTACTCCAAAGGTCGAGTTAAATTGGCAAGTGCTCTTAAAGCAATGCCTATTCAAACATTCCTGCCGAAATATAATAAATCGTATGAAAGAGCAAATCACATTGAAGGTACCGCACTGTACTTTGTAAAAGAGGTAAATGACATTGCACCATATATTGTACAGGCAATGTTTAAGAATAGTATTTTTTATGAAGACAATATTATTATTTCTATCATCACACGCGATGATCCATTTGGTGTCATTGCCTTTTTCAAAGGCGATCTTGCTCCAGGACTTCGTATTTTTGAAATTCATATGGGATACATGGAAATTATTGATATCGAAAAGATTTTACAAAATGCAGGTATCAATGCCAAAGTAATTTTTTATGGGCTTGAAGATATTTCGACACAAAACCCAATGTGGAAAGCCTTCGCATTCATTAAACGTATTACCCCATCATTTGTACGATTCCACAAGCTTCCACCATATAAGCTTCATGGAATTGTCACTATTGTAGAAATGTAAACAAAGGACACCGTGATATACAAATTTACTTTTTTAATCCTGACCATATTTGCATTTTTATTCTTAACTCACAAACTATTCTCAGCCGCAGAAGACTGGAATGCTCGAGATTATAGCAAATATTCATCTAATCAATATAATAGCGCTCAAACTATTGTTAATGAGCTCTTGAAATTTAGTGGCAACGAAAAAGTCTTAGACGTTGGATGTGGAACAGGAAAGACAACCCATTTTCTTTCTACCCTCATTCCTAGAGGCTCAATTCTTGGCATTGATAAATCAAAAGGTATGATTAAAGAAGCACAGCAGTATGCCAACGCTCATCTCACATTTAAAGAACTTGATGCATGTGAGATGAGTTGGAATAAAGAATTTGATACGGTTACCTCTTTCTTTTGTATCCATTGGATTAAAAATCAAGCAACTGCAATTAATAATATTTTTCAAGCTCTTAAAGATGGAGGAAAAGCCCTCATTGTCATTAATTATCAAACCCATCATAACCCTATGATGAATAGTATTGATAAAATTAAAGATACAAAAAAATGGAAAGAGTATTTTAAAGATTTCATTCCACCTTGGCACCTCCCGAACAAAGATGCTTTTACTAACCTTATAAAGCAGCATGCAAGTATAAAAAAAGAAATAGCCCATCAAACCTCTATTACCTTCAAATCAGCTTCTGAATATAGAAATTACCTACGTTGCGCACCTCTCACAAATCACCTTCCTGAAAACCTTAAAGATGATTTCATTAGTGATCTCATAAAGCTCCATGAACGTGATTATCCCAATGAGAAAAAAAACCAATTTGCCGCAGACGTACTTATTGTCTTAGCTGAAAAAAGCTCATGGAATGCCCCGCAATACAAAGAAAGCTCATCTAATCAACATAAAGCAGGTATCGATTCTATAAAAAAATTTTTAACATTTAAGGAAAATGAAAAAATTCTTGATGTTGGATGTGGTACAGGACTGACGACAAAATTTCTTGCAACACATGTACCACAGGGCTCAGTTCTTGGTATAGATAAATCAATTGGAATGATAGAGCAAGCACAAGAACACAGTACTGAAAATCTTTCCTTTCAGCATCTTGATGCATGCGACATGAACTGGAAAGAACGCTTTGACGTTATTACATCGGTCTTATGTATTCATTGGATTCAAGATCAAGAAAAAGCAATCGAAAATATTTGCCGGGCACTCAAACCAAATGGCAAAGCTCTCCTTATTTTAAGCTATGATTGCCCTAACCCACTTATTGATAGCGTTGTAAAAACAAAAGAAACGGAAAAGTGGTCTCCTTACTTTCTAAACTTTGAACTCCCTTGGAATCTTCCAAGACAAGAAAATTTTGCAAAAATAATAAGTAAGCAACCATCAATAGTCATTGATACGGAAATCTGCCAACAAACAATTATGACTTTTGATTCTTCACAAAAATTCCATGATTTTATACGCTGCACACCCGTTCCTGCACACTTGCCTGAAAATTTGAAAGATCAATTCGTTCAAGACATTCTTCATACCTATGAAAATGATTATCCCCATGAACCAGTAAATCAATTTCGAGCAAATTTGCTTATCATTCGAGCCAACAAAAAATAATATAATTTAGAAAGAACATTATGTGGAATGCAAAGCGTTACCGTGAAACAGCAAAAGCTCAAGAAACACGTGCAAAAGCAATCTTAGAAAACTATACGTTTAATAAAGACGATAATGTGCTTGATGTTGGCTGCGGTGATGGACGCGTTACAGCATACATTGCTTCGCAAACACCAGAGGGTAGTGTTCTTGGAATTGACAAATCAAAACATATGATTGCTCTGGCAAAAGAATACGAAAAAGAATTCTCTCATCTTACGGTTAAACAAGAAGATGCATGTGACATTAACTATCATGAAAAATTTGATATCGTCACTTCTTTTTTGTGTCTACTATGGATTAAAGACCAACAAAAAGCATTAAATAATATAGCCCGTGCACTCAAAAAGAATGGAACTCTCATTCTCACCACAAGCTTCAATAAAAATCATCCAGGCAACACAGCTTTTGACAATTTGATTGCTACAGAAAAATGGGCACCCTACTTTAAAAATTATGTGAAACCATGGATAGAAGCAGACTTAGAAAGCACAAAAAAACTCGTTCAAAACGCTGGTCTTAACATTATTTCAGCAGATGTGATAACACAAGGTGGAAATAATTTTGATTCTTTAGAAAAATTTTGCGAATACATTCAAGCATTTCCACTCGCTCAAGACTTCCCTGAAAAACACCGAAAAGCCTTTATTTACGATATGGCTCGTGACTATGCTCTTGCTACAAATCAGGACCTTAATGGGCCGATTGCCTATAAAATTGATCTGATCCTCATAATTGCTCAAAAATAATGTTGACAAAGGACCTGATAACTTGTACATTTTTAACGAAATCAAGCAACTAATCAAACAAGCGGGAATAGCTCAGTGGTAGAGCATTGCCTTGCCAAGGCAAGGGTCGCGGGTTCGAATCCCGTTTCCCGCTCCATTTTTTTTATCCAATTATTCAATTTTTCAATACCTTTATTGCACTTTTTAGCATCTTCTGGTACGATTCTAATCGGAGAAATAAGCTATTTTATTGTGTTTCGCTTATTATTCTCTCGAAATACTGATTACCCATTCTAGTTGCACTATACTAGAATCGTTAACGGGTTCCTTCGAAGTATCATTATTTACCCACTTATGAAAGGTTTTATCGAAATGAAATCAGTGCTTCACGAAGCTTCAACTATCATGAAAGCTATTGAAAAAGCATGGGAAGAATCTGGACAACCTATTGAATTCAATGTCAAGGTTCTCGAATCTGGCGAAAAAGGTTTTTTATGGTTCGCTAAACATCCAGCGATCGTTTCTCTCACCTTTGATCCAAAGAAACAAGGAAAAAAATCTCGCCCAAGCAAAAATGATAAAAAAGTTTCTCAAAAACAAAGACCTAAGAAACAATCAAATCAAAAGCAAAAAAGCGATCTGCGTGGTAAAAACGACCAACGCAACAATCGCAAAGATGCACCACGTAAAAAATCTCCAAACAAAGATGTTTCAAAAGAGCGCAAAACATCAACAGAGCCTCAAGTTTGGAATGACCAGTGGATTGATGAAATCAACACATGGCTCAAAGAACTCACGGACATCATGGGCATTACTACTAAATTCACCAGCAATGTTGAAAAACGTACGCTCATCATAACCTTTAACGAGCGACTTCTTGGATCTGCTGATGACGAAAAGCTCTTATTCATTAGTCTTTCTTATACCCTTATTCAATTTTTGAAAAAGAAACATAAGAAAAAATTCAGAGGTTTCCACCTCCTGATTACTTCAAAAGGAATGCCTGTACATGAAAAGCAACAGTCAAAATCTTCTAACTGATGATCTTGAAACTATTGTTGCTCAATGCACTCCTCGCGGAAGTGGCGCTATAGCACTCATTAGAATCTCAGGACAGCAAGCATTATCTGTCGCTAACTCTATAGCGAAACTTTCTTCAGGAAAAAGTTTGGAAAGCCGTGACAGTCACACTATTCATCACGGCTCCATTATCGATCCTGACAATCCTCATGAAATCATCGATGAGGTCCTTTTTTTTCTTATGAAAGGACCTCGTACCTTTACCGGACAAGACACCGTTGAAATTAGTTGTCACAACAACCAATTCATCATCGAAAACATTATTTCCTGTGCAATCAAATATGGTGCCCGAACGGCACAACCCGGCGAATTTACTAAACGCTCATTCTTGAATAATAAGATTGATCTGCTGCAGGCAGAAGCAATCAATGATATCTTGGGAGCACAAACGGAACTTGCTCTTAAAAAATCACTCGCACAACTTCAGGGCAGTCTTTCTAGCTTTATGCATCACCTTGAAGCTGAACTTTTTAAACTTTTAAGCCTTATTGAATCAAGCTTTGAATTTTTAGAAGAAGAGCAACGTGACCTTGAATTTGAAAAAATCATTCACGATAAAACAGATGAGGTCCTAAGTGAACTTAAGGTTATCAAAGCAAACTTTAATAACCAACAACATATTAAGCAAGGTATTCGCATAGCACTCATCGGTTCAGTTAATGCCGGAAAATCAACACTTTTCAATGCATTGGTGAAACAAGAACGTGCAATTGTTGCAGACATCGAAGGGACAACGCGCGATAGCATTGAATACAGCCTCTATAGAGATGGAAACTTTTGGCTTATTGTTGATACCGCAGGACTAAGAAAAACTGGCGATATCATAGAACAACAAGGTATTGAAAAATCGTTTGAACAAGCAGCTCTCGCTGACATTATTTTGCTTGTTATTGATTCAACCAAAACTTTAAACTCCCAAGAACACGAAACATATGATAAAATCATGACATCCTACAATGATAAAATTATCACCGTGTTAACAAAACAAGATTTATGTAATGAAGAAACTATGAATACAGCACTCAAAGAACTCACTGATAATGCACACAATTCTCCTCTTTACGTTTCAGCAAAAAACAAAGCCGGCATAGAATCTCTTGAACAAACAATAGATGCAAAAATACAAAGTCTTTTTGCAGAATTCAAATCACCATACTTGCTGAATCAGCGACAATATAACCTTGTTTGTAAAATCGATGAACAACTTCAAACTATTGCATCAAGATTTGGGAATCATGTAGACTATGAATTAGTCGCCTATCATATTCGAGAAATGCTCGAAAAAATTTCAGAACTTACCGGTAAAAATATTACTGAAGGTATGTTAGATACCATATTTAAAACATTTTGTGTAGGAAAATAACGTTACCTCTCCCCCATTGTAAACGTAATAGCCTTGTAGGAAGGTAATGATGAAGAAAATCTTTAACTCGATTTTTGTCCTTCTATTACTTGCAAATAGCAGTATTATTTCGTTGCTTAATGCTCAACCACAACATAAAAATCAAAAACGTGTAATACGTAGCACAAGAACAAATCCCCGCAAAAGAAAAGCGCCCGTAAAACGTCGTCCTCAAAGACGCCAAACTACCAGAAAAAGAACGGTTCAAAAGCGCAAACGCCCTATCAGCAAAAAACGCGTTATTAAAAAAAATACTCGGAAAACAACAAGGACAAAAACTCCGCGAAGAAGAAATCAAAGCATTGGCGTTCCACGCTATACACAAACACTTTCACAGATTATTCATCATACAAAAACCAGCCCACAAGACGCCTCTGATTATGTTTGGCAAAAAGATGCTCCCTTTAACTTTGATGAACTCATTATTTCATGGAATGCACGCAGACCAACTCAAGGGAAAATGTGCTTCTGGGTTAGCGTTAAACACCGTTGGTGGTCTCCATGGCAAAAAATCGCCGAATGGACTAAAAGTTCACAAATGACTTTTGCGAATAGCAATAATCGATTTGTCCATACTGCCCATGTACGCTCATTATTAAAGCGTGGTCGATCAGGAAATGCTTTTCGTATTAAAGTAACATTTGAAGGAGGAGCAAAAAAGCACCAGCTCCATGCTCTTTTTGCCTGTCTTTCTAATCTCAGAAATTTCCGCCGACTTGTCCCTCGCTGCTTTAAACCATCGCTTTGCCTCAAAAATATCCCTCAGCAATCCCAACAAATTATTGATCACCATCGATCCAAAGATTTTTGCTCACCAACCTCTACCAGCGCCCTAGTTACGTATCTACGCAAACGCATGTACCAAAAGCTCAACATGCCCGACTTACATGACTTCACGTTAA
>JAUIHA010000031.1 GCA_030432505.1 bacterium
AATTCGCCTTGTTCACCGGTCTCACATGGTTCTCCATCGCGGTTAAACACTTGAACATCTAATCCAAGACTACGGCATTGAAGCTCGGAGCGCCGGACTGGAAGCAAAGGACACCCCAAAGCAAAACACCCGAGAATATCTGTTCCACCCGATATTGAGGAGAGACAGAGATCCTTGCCGATAGAGCTGTAAACAAAGTCAAAATTTTCTGGGAGTAGGGTTGACCCGGTAGAGAGCACTGTCTTGATCGAGGAAGTATTAAACTCAGTTTTCGGGCGAATGCCTTGTTTCTCGAGAGCGCTGAGGTATTTCGCATTAGTACCGAAGATTGTGATTCCTTCTTGTTCTACTATGCGCCAAAGTATCCTGCCGTTTTCATGAAATGGAGAGCCGTCGTAGAGGATAAGTGTCGATCCAACTGATAGCCCACTTGCGAGCCAGTTCCACATCATCCATCCACAGGTTGTTTGATAAAAGAAAATATCATCTGACTGTAGATCCGTGTGGAGCATCAATTCTTTTTTGTGCTCGAGCAGTACTCCTCCAGCTTGGTGGACGATGCACTTTGGTTTCCCAGTTGTTCCTGAAGTATATAAGATAAATAATGGATGCGTTGACTCAACTGGCACAGCCTCTACAAATGAATCTGCTTCTTTTTGTAGTTCGTGGTAGAGGAAATCTCGGCCTTCAACACATGACGGCGCTTGCTCGTCACGCTGAATCACAATCACAGAAGCTACAGCCTGCACGTTATTAACCGCATTATCAACAAGTGTCTTTAAATCTATTTTTTTACCACGACGATATGAGATATCCGCAGTAATAACAACGTTAGCTTTGGTATCTTCGATACGCTCTTGCAATGCCTGGCTGCTAAAGCCAGAGAAAACTACTGAATGCGTTGCTCCAAGACGAACAACAGCGAGCATGGCTGCCACTGCCTGAGGAATCATTGGGAGATAAAGAATAACAACATCACCCTTCTTGACCCCACGCTTTTTTAGAACACTTGCAAATTGATTAACCTCTTCGTACAGCCTTTGGTACGTCCAATCTTGAGACTCCCCATTTTCTGATTGCCAATGTATTGCAATTTTGTTTTTACGATCATTTTTTACATGAATGTCTAGGCAGTTGTATGATGCATTAAGTTGGCCTCCGGCAAACCACTGGGCAAACGGCTCATTCCATTTTAATACTTCATCCCACTCTTTGAACCACGATAGCTCTCGCGCTTGGCCATCCCAAAACGTTTCAAGCTGCTCACCTTTCATCATTGGTCTCACGAAATCCCTTTCACTTGCAAGAGTACAAAAAAACTTTTATGGTAAAGAACACTTTTTAATTGAGAGCAGGTATACCACAATTTTTTTATTTTATCGAACGGGCTTCATGTTCTTTAAAAAATTAGCATTTTTTTGCATTATTTTTTTCACACAACAATTAAGCGGACACTTTTTGTCCTCACCTAAAAAGATCATTGTACTTGATGCTGCAGGCGATGTAGAAACAACAGGGCGAAAATTAAGCTATGGTTATGAACGAGCTGAAGCATTAAAGTGTGTACAAAAACTCAAAAGTAAATTAGAGACTCTGTATAATGTTCAGGTAATTTTGACGCGAAATGCAGGAGACAAGATTTTACCTCTTCAAGCTGCCTCATTTGCCAACCGGCTACAAGCAAATCTCTTTATTCGCCTTCACATTTATAAAGAAACAACAGCGGTAAAACCAAAATTATTTATCTATCACCACGTTGTCAATCCACTGACCGACTATACCGCAGCACCAAGTAGAATTCCTCAACTCCTTCCTCTTGCTCGTGCTCATACTCTCGCTGCTCACACATCAAGAATGATTGGAAATGACCTCTACAAAGCCCTTCAACAAGAACGCCACAAAAAAATATTTGATTGCTATGCAAACTGTGGAATCCCACTCAAAACGATATACGGTATCACACAACCAGCACTTCTTTTAGAAATAGGAATCAATCAGGATCATAAGTGGCTCCCCCTCATAGATGGCATTGCCGAAGGTTTTGAATTCTTGAGATAGAGCCCTAAGAAAGAATCTGTACTTATCCACACGGTACCGTATACTAGCAATATCACAACGTCTGGATTGTATGTATGGGGTTATCCATGAATAAAAAGATCAAAGTTATCTCCTTGATTATACCAATACTTGCTTTCACATGGTTCTTCTTTTTCTGGGAAAGTAAAGACACCGCCGAATACCGCTATACCATTCAAAATAATAGAGAAGATGGATGTGAAATCTACCAGACACTTGGAGACTTAGCGCAAAGTCGAGGCGACTATGCTAAAGCATTACGCCACTACTATAAAGCGTTGACGTATCTTCCAGAAAATATTCGTGCCCTTGATAAAATTGGCAGCCTTCATGAACGACATAATAATCCTGAAGAAGCACTCAAAATTTATTTTAAGGCAATGAGTATTCATCCATATTTCGACCAAGTTCGTTATACCCACGATAAGACAATTATTGATAAAAAAACAATCACTATAGAAAAAGGAAAACAATGGGAAGGTGAAGATCTTTCTAGCAAAACTATTTTTGTGTACTGCGAACGAGGGTTCAGGCATACACTCAGCCTCTGCCGATTTCTTCCCCTCCTTAAAGCAAAAGGTGCTCACGTCATCTTTTCATGCCAAAAAAGTATCGTTCCTCTTTTACAAGAGGCTAATCTCGGAGCTGAAATTATTGACCAATCCGTTGATCCAGAATCGCTTAACTTCGACTTTTACACATCGCTTCAGCGATTACCTCATTTACTTGAAATTACTCTTGATGATATTTCATCAAACCAATACCTTCAAGCCCCCAAAGAAAAAACTCAACGTTTTAAAAAGAAGCTTTTTAATACTGAAAAATTAAAAGTTGGTATTGTATGGCGAGGAAATCCTAATATTTTGCACGACAAACAACGTTCATTAAGCCTCCTATACTTCCACCCACTCGCTCATCTTGCAACTATTCAGCTGTACTCTCTACAAATAGGAAGTGGCATTCAAGAGCTACAAAAACACTCTAAAAACCTTTCCATCAAAGATCTTTCACCGTATATCAAAACATGGCACGATACTGCGGCCCTGGTTGCAAACCTTGATTTACTTATTTGCGTTGATACCGCTATTGCACATCTTGGCGGTGCGCTTGGTAAGCAAACGTGGGTTCTTCTTCCCTACGTCGCTGATTGGCGTTGGCTTGGTCTCTCTAGTCATGTATCCAATATTTGGTACTCATCCGTTCTAACGTTTAGACAGCCTAACGAAGGCGATTGGGATTCAGTAATCCGCCAAATAAAAACTAAGCTTACCGCACTTTGACAAAAATATTCCTTGCTCTAGGATAATTGCAATCACAACAAACATTGCTTCTATCTTTAGAAAAAAAGGAGATATATGATTAATAAATCAATACTTGTTTTGTATGCAACTCTTGCAACCTTCTCTCTACCAAACATCACGCTCTATGGGCTACGCTCTGATTCAATAAAGGACGTAAAAACTGAATTTACAAAGCTAAGAAGATTTGACTTACTTGGCAGAAAATACGAAGCAAACGGCGATAAGCATCAGGCACTTCAAACGTATTTAACTGCGCTTGCATATAATCCAAATTTTATTGAAACACGCTTTGCAAAAAAAGGGAACTTACCTAATGCGCAGCCTAGATCAGCGCATATCATTGATAGAATTCCCGAGTGGAATGGACAACCACTTAAGAAAAAAAGTATTCTCATTTATTCAGAAAAAGGCTTGGGGGATACAATCCAGTTTAGTCGTTTTCTCAGAGACTTTGCCCAACAACATAACCCAAGAAAAATTAAGTTTATCACAAATAAGCACCTCAAAGACCTCATCAAAAATTCATTTAGTGGCATTAGGAATTTTTATGTCATTGATGAAAGTACCAATATTGCTCGTATGAAATTTGACTATCAAGCATCTCTTCTGAGCCTTCCGCACAAGCTTGGTGTAAGCCTGAACGAATGTAAAAAATCTACTTCGTATCTCAAAGTTCCAAATAAAAAACGTTTTGCAAAAATTAAAGAATTCAACAATGATAAATTAAAAGTTGGAATTATTTGGCAAGGTAATCCAAACCACATCAATGACAAAGCACGCTCAGTAGATCTTAAGCTGTTCCATAGTCTTGCAAAGATACCTGGCGTTCAGTTTTACTCCCTTCAAAAATTTACAGGGAGAGAGCAGTTGAAAGCATGGCCTAAAAAATTCCCTATCATCGATTTAGATCAACGTATTTCAACATGGCAAGATACAACAGACCTCATTACACATCTTGATCTCACTATCTGTATCGACTCGGCAGTAGCACATCTTTCAGGAGCACTTAACAAAAAAACATGGCTTCTTTTACCACATATTACCGACTGGCGCTGGCTTGGTTTCTCTGAAAATAGCTCCGATATTTGGTATAATAATCTTACAAAGTTTCAACGTGCATCAAAAGAAAATTGGGAAATGCTATTCAAAAGAATTCAACGGGAACTTAGCAAACTTGCACAAGAGCGTTTATCCAAAAAGAAATAAACATATAACAAAATTAAGGGCGCGGTTAAGCGCCCTTTTTTACGATAAGTCTAATGTTCGATGATATGAAATGGCAAAGTGATGCGCATAGTCTCGTAGTGCAATGAGCAACTGTGCAGCATAGTGCTTCTGGTCAAGAATCCTTCCCTGAGGCAATCGCTCAGAAAAAATTGTCTCTTCACGCTTGGCCAAACTAATAAACTCAGCTTGTGGAAATAAGTCTTTAACAGCATTTAACTGCCCCTTTCCACCATCAATTAAAATCAAATCTGGCAATTCACTTGGATCTTTATAGCGGCGAGAAACAACTTCCCGCAAACTTGCATAGTCATCTTGCCCTTCAACCGTTTTAATTTTAAAACGCCTGAATTTATTTTTATCTGGTTCTCCATCTTTAAAGCGAATACATGAGCCAACCATTGCCTTTCCTTGTTTGTGCGAGATATCAAAACAATCGATGGTACTTGGTGCACTTGGTAATTTTAAAAGACGTTTGAGTGCAAGTCCAAGCGATGCTTTTTTTGTTAGTGCTTGATCGGCTTGAATTTCAGCCATACGAATCAGCCCAGCGTAATGCCCCTCGTGAGGACGTGTAATACTGATTGGTGTATTTCGCTCGTGCCAGGCCATTAAAAAGCTTTCTAAAAGATTTTTTTCGTCATCCGAAAAATCAAAGTTAACAAGAATCATCGGGGCCGGATAATAGCTACGATAATAACTTAAAAAATACTCCGTTGGCTGAAGACTTATCTCACTAAATGGGAAATGAAATACGTGTTTTTTATTTAAGACGCTATCACGCTCGGTAAAAAGAAAGAGCGCCCTTCCGTCTTTTGATAAAATCCAAATATCCTTACGAGCAAGACTTTCTGCAAGCGTTGATTTTACATCTAGAGTTTTAAATACACGCTGAAATGCTTGAAGATAATCATACAGCTCTCGCGATTTTTCAAAATTAGTAAGCTCATTTTGATGCTTAATTTCTTGTTCAAGATATTGGAGAAATTTCTTATGGCCTTGCTTGAGTGATTTCTTGGCAAGCTCTAACCGCTCAAGATAACCGGCTTCATCAAAATCTGTTTTACAGGCACCAGCACAAATGCCCAAGTGATAATACAAACAACCATTTTCAATTTTTTTGCCACACAACTTGAGCTTAAATGTTTTAATCAAAAAATCGTACACTTTTCGTGCAGGCGTCTTTTCAAGAAACGGACCAAAATAAGTACCCTTTTTCTTTTTATTTCTCGTTGAAACAAGCTCAGGAAGCTTGCGCGCAGGAGAAGTGATCATCAAATATAAAAATGGCTGCCCACGCTTAAGCAGCACATTGTGTTTTGGTTGATGACTTTGAATGAGTTTTGCCTCAAGCAAGAGTGCTTCTAACTCGGTTGCTGTTGGGATATGATCTGCAACGACAACCGATTCCATGATTGTCTGCACACGCATATCAACATTTTTTTGAACGTAACTTGCAACACGTGAACGTAAATTATTCGCTTTTCCAATGTAAACAATCTGTCCTGTGATATCTTTAAACAAATATACACCAGGTGAATTGGGCAGATTTTTTATATATTTTATTAAAGCGTCTTTATCAGATAAAAACATACTTCTTTATACTCAAACATTATAAAATTATTCTTTTCTTCATCATAAATAATTTTTTATAAAACAACATTATTTTTGATTTACTGTCGAAAAAAAATAGGTATAGTTAGGATAAACGTTTTAATTGTCATTTTTTCTACTTTTAATTCACAGAGAGAGACATGATACAAAAATTCAAACTTCCACTCATTGTCACATGTGCTATCGCACTCAGCGGCTGGATTGGCTACTCGGTTTTTCAATACGCTACTCATCAAGACAGTCCTCATGTTTTTATTGCGGGACTACGACATGAAAATTCCTATAAAGGGACTGTTTCATGTGCACTGACCGCTCACAACGGCTACAAGATTGATTCCGTAAATGTTTACCTTGATGATCATGCATTTGACTTTGGTGCTTCACCAAGTGTACGTGCAAAAGATTTTTCACTTCCATTTAGTCTTAACACCACTACTCTTGCTGATGGTAAACACTCCTTTAAAATAGAAAGTAGAGACTCAAGCTATAATCAAAACAGAGGTGAAGATGTTATCGATTTTTATGTTGATAATACTTCGCTCAAAGCTGCTTTCTCTCAAAACAACTACAAAGTAGATCAAGGGAAAACAATCCACGTCACCATTCAAACAAATAAAAAACTTAAAGAAGCAAAAATTAATTTCTTATCAAAAGAATATGACTGTTATCAAACATCACCCACTTCCCACTCATATGAAAGTTTTATTCCTATTGAATGTGAAGATCACCCAGGACAATATGATCTTTCATGCAATGTAAAAGATTCTGTAGGAAATACTATAACACTGAATACACAGGCAGAAATCAAATCATTCAAGTTTAAAAAACAAACGGGTAAAGGCATTGCAAGCCAAGAAAAACTTGATCAAGAAAAAGAAGTCAGTCTTAATCAAAAAATTCTATTTGATGCAATTGATAAATGGATGGAAAAGTCACCAAAGAAAAAACTATGGAACGGCCCATTTGTTATGCCAATTACCGTACAACGCATGACAACCCCTCATGGTGAAATTAGAACAACTCCTGAACGCGGTCGTTACATGCACATGGGTGTTGACCTTGTGAACCTTCCACGTAGTGTTGTTTGGGCAAGTCAGCACGGTAAAGTTATTATTAAAGATCGCTTCTTAATTTCAGGAAATACGGTAGTTATTGATCACGGTCTTGGTGTATGTACACTGTATGGCCACCTTGACAGTTACGCTGATATTGAAGTTGGTGACATGATTCGCAAAGGCAACCCTATCGGTAAAATTGGTATGACCGGGTATGCAAGCGGTTACCACCTCCATTGGGAAATCCGTGTTAATAATGTTGCGGTTGATCCACTTGAGTGGACCAAGAACATCTATTAAATAAAAAGGGGAGCTTCGGCTCCCCTTTTTATTTCTTGCCAGTAACAAGCAATAATTCTTCAAGTGAAATTAATCCCTGCTTAACTTTCTCAATACCATCACAAAGCATTGTTTTTTGCCCAAGCT
>JAUIHA010000032.1 GCA_030432505.1 bacterium
TGCATATCATGACTCGTCAGTGCAATGGTGATACCTTGCCTACACAGTTTTTGCAAGAGCAGCAACAACTCAGCGGTACTTTGTGGGTCAAGCGCTGATGTTGGTTCATCAAGCAGGAGCACTTGTGGTTCAAGGCATAGTGCCCGTGCAATGGCAACGCGTTGTTGTTGTCCTCCTGAAAGTTGAGAGGTTTTTTTGTGTGCATGCTCGGCAAGCCCAACTTGTTGTAACCAGTGTAACGCTTTAGTTTCTGCTTCATCGCTAAACATCTTCTCCGTTATCATGAGCGGATGTGCACAATTCTGCAAAACACTTAAATGTGGAAACAAGTGAAATTGCTGAAAGACAAAACCAACAGACTCAGCCCGTTTTTTAGGGCTGAGTGTTTTTAATTCATTGTCATCAACAAGAATGCTTCCTGTGTAGTTGCTTTCTAGGTTCGCAAGGCAGCGTAAGAGCGTTGTTTTGCCCGCGCCACTTTTTCCTAAAAAACTTGTGATGCGTTGTGGTTCAAGCTTCAACGAAATATCATTAAGAATGCGTTGCTTCCCAAAATTAAATGAAAGGTTTTTAGTGACGATCATAACAAAGTCTCCTTTCAACAATCTTAGAAAGTACATAGATGCTTGTTGTAATACTCAAATATAGGAGTGCTATCGTAAAATAAATAGTGAGCGCATTCATTTCTCGAGCAATAATATTTGCACCAACTTTTGTAAGTTCAAGAGTGCCTATTTGAGAAATAATTGAGGTACTCAGCACTACAGAAATCAATTCGTTTGAAAGTGCTGGTGTAACAATGGCAAGGACTTGTGGCAAAATGATGTGTCGTATCATTTGGTACCGTGAGTACCCAAGCACATATGCAGCTTCCCACTGTCCATGCGGAATCGCATTAACACCAGAACGAATTATTTCTGCAACATATCCGGTTGAACACATTCCCAGTGCAATAGTTCCTGCAGCAAAGGGTGACAAGTTTACCCCAAGCAAATCAGGTAAAACAAAATACACAATGAGAAGTTGTACAAAAAATGGAATGCCTCGAGCACAAAATGCATACAAATCAAATAGGTGTGCAACCCCAGGAACTCTAAGCTGCCTGCTTGATGCAACGCCAATGAGTGTTCCGAATATCAGGCCTATTGCAATGGAATAAAATGCAAGTTGTACGCTTGCAACCATACCTCGAGCAAGTAGTGGCCATGATTGTATAATTAAATCAAATGATACGGTATTCATATGCTTATTCTCCCATATTCCATTTTTGTGCAAGACGTGCCATGGTGCCATTTTCTTTGAGTTGTTGTACTGCAGATTGAACTTGGGAAGTTAGCTCAGTAGCATTTTTTTGCAGAGCAATACCATTACCACGTTCGCTAAAATTGCCAATTGGGACATTAACGATACGAAGCTCTGGAAATTTATTTGCAAAGCCAGCAATAGCCTCATCAAAGAGTGCTGCTTGAATTTTGCTAAATTGTAGATCCATGATGATATCAGCATAACTATTCATTGATTTAAGCGTGATAAAATCAAATTGCTGTGCAAATTCTTCTTGCGTTGTTGCTGGTAATACGCCAATCGTGAAGTTGCGGTTAACAAGGTCTTGCATAGAAGAAATGTTTTCGGGAATTTCTTTCCAAAAAACAAGTGGATACGTTGTGATGCCTTCACCATGGTAATGTATCATGTTGAATCGTTGTTCACGGCGAGCGGTAATACTTAGCCCGCACATCATCATATCAATGCGTCCTCGTTCAAGCGCAATAAAGAGTTCTCCTACACCCATATCCTCAATGGCAATTTTTTTGCCAAGTAGGTTTCCTATTGCATGTGCAACATCAACATCAAAACCTTCGTATTCACCGCTGGCATTGATAGACATAAACGGTGGGTCTGCAGGCAGCATGCCAACAACAATGGTATCGCTCACTTTTTGTGCGGTGTTGTTTCCACAGCCAGCAAGCAGTAAAATTGCAACACCAAGAAGTGCGCTAAATGTTATCATTCGTATATATAAAACAGTTGAATTAATAGACATAATTGTCCTTTCTAAAACATATATTTTTTTTTACATATTGAACGGATCATTAATGATCCTAGAGTTACCGAGAATAGTTTTTGAGGTAGCAATTGCGGATGTCATGCTGAACTCGATTCAGCATCCAAATGTGTTTCCTTATTTTCAAGGAGTTATATTTGGACCCTACTTGTCGGCCGTAGCAACGAAGGCGTAGGCTGAAAAGGCAAGTTCAGGGTGACATCATGAATATGCGTAACTCGCATTACAATCAGTGACGTCGAATCATTAAACTTACGTTCAAAAAATAAATAAACGGAAAAGTTAGAGTTGGATCGAGACAACGGGCATAACCACCTATGAGTGATTACTTACCTGAAACCTCGCCCTGTTTAGAAAGGGACTTTGATTTAAGAAAGTATTCTACTTTAGGGAACGTCTTGGCATCTCTGTCATTGAAATGGACAGAACATGGAATAACAAAAGGGAAAGAAATGGATTGTAGCATCATTACTGGCATACTCGATTCCATGATTTTTCCTTTCGATATAGTAAAATTAAACCTAAAATAAAACATACATTAAATTTAATACTAGTTGAAAGAATGGTTTTAGTCAAGAAAATATGGATTTTTTACCCTATTTCAGGGTATCATGTTTTGAAAAATTAGGTTTTTATTTTAAGGAGTTTTGTGGATATGAAAAAAATACTATTAAGTCTCTTTCTTGCTTTAAGCCTATCGTTGCTTCATCAGTCCTCTTCTTTACATGCGTATTCACCAGACTTTGAAGGGGAAAGAAGATTTTCTTATAGAATTCGCAAAAGATTAGATGAAGTTAGTGATGGTTTACGTGATTTTCTTTTAGCCTTAAAATTCAAAATTGAGAGAAATCATGAGGCTTTAAAAAGGAGATATCTAAACAGTCTGAAGATTTCACATGAGGATATTCTTGAGGAAATACTTTATGGAGATTGTGAAGTAAGAAAATAATGGGAGGTTGGATTTAAAAGAATCTGGGTTGCCATTCCTCGTTTGACGAAAACTGGCGGGGCTGACGGGGTTCGAACCCGCGACCTTCTGCGTGACAGACGGACGCTCTGACCAGCTGAGCTACAGCCCCTGATTAATACCAGGTAGTGATATTGTGCCAGATCTAGTTATTTTTGCAAGAAAAAAGAGCAATTAAATCATTAAAAGTACTTGATCAACAATACTTTGTGCATCAATTCCCGCATATTGCATCAATTCATCAGGTGTTCCTGAACGTGAAAGCGAGCTCACATAGAGGTTTTTCACGCGAATGCCATCATTAATCACTGCTCGTGCTATCGCTTCACCTATTCCTCCTTCAAGATAATGGTCTTCAACAGTTAGAATGGTGTTATTAGATGCATTTGCGACTGTTTTAAGTGTTTTGGTATCAAGAGGCTTGATGCTGTATAAATCAATGACCGATACAGCGATGCCTTGATCTTTGAGGAGTTCATACGCCTGAAGGGCGTTATGTAGTGTAATTCCCGCCCCGACAAGACACAATTTATCATCTTTGCTTTGGCGCAGTACTTTACACCCACCAACTTCGAAGTGTTCATCTTTGTCATAAAGCATTGGTGTTGTAGAGCGCGTTGTACGCATGTATGAAACGCCTTCATGATAGTTCGCCATGAGCTCAGTAAGTTTATAGGTTGAAACACCATCACTTGGGTATAAAACGATGGAGTCGGGGATAGCGCGCATCATACAAAGGTCTTCAAGCCCCATTTGTGATGGACCATCTTCACCAATGGAAACTCCAGCGTGTGATCCACACAAGCGGAGCGCATTGCGTCCGATGCTTGCCATGCGTATTTGATCATGTGCGCGAGTGAAGAATGCAGCAAAGGTGGCTGCAAATGGAATTTTTCCTCGTGCTTGTAGCCCTGTACTAACACCAATCATGTTTTGTTCTGCTACAAAACACTCAACAAAACGTTCTGGAAATTCTTGCTCAAAGATCTCAGAGAAGGTGGAATTTTTTACATCGCCATCAAGGGCAAAAATTTCTTTATTTGCTCTACCAAGTGCTGCAAGTGCATAACCATATGCCTTACGGGTTGCTATCTTTTGGTTTTGATCAAAAACACTTGTATTAATATCGCTTGCAATATCAATTGAAATAGGACGATGCTTTTCTGGTTTTTCGTTATTGCCTTCAGGAAGTATTGGAATGTATGGTGATGCAGGCTTATAACGTGCGGCATCGCTAAATCTATTTTTTAAATGAGCAAGGGTTTCTTCAAGCTCATCGTCTTTAATTGGCTTACCATGGTAGTTATTTTTGTTTTCACGATCATCAAGGCCATACCCTTTGAATGTTTTTGCAATAAGTACGCATGGCTTGTCTTTAATCGTTTTTGTTTTCTCAAATGTTTCAACAATTTCTTCAACGTTGTGACCATCAATGACAAAAGCTTGCCAGCCAAACGCTTCAAACTTGCGTGCATATTTTTCAACTTCATGGTCATGCATAACCGCTTGTGATTGTCCAAGGCGGTTTGCATCAACAATGCCTACAACGCTATCAAGCTTATTATGAGAAATGAGTTCTGCTGCTTCCCAGATAGAACCCTCTGCAATTTCGGCATCACCCATCATAACGTAGGTGCGGCAGTTGAGCTTTTCATGCTTTGCACTGAGTGCCATGCCGGCGGCTACTGCAAGGCCTTGTCCAAGCGATCCTGTTGCTGCTTCATTATGGACAAAGCGAGGAGTAGGGTGTCCTTCAAGGACGGAATCAAATTTACGTAGCGACATTAACTCTTCGTCTGAGATAACACCAAGGTGCTTATATGCAGCGTATACCATTGGGATAGCGTGCCCTTTAGAAAGGATGAAGCGATCGTTATTGGATGCCTTAGGGTTTTTAAGGTCATGTTTAAGGGTATGGAAAAAAAGAACAGAAATAATGTCCGCTGCTGACAAGCACGAAGTTGGATGTCCGGATTTACTTGCTGTTGTTGCTCGTATTGAATCTATTCTGATGTTAAGTGCTTGATGCTTTAAAAGATTAAGGGTATCTGCTGATAACTTCTTTTCCATGGCATTCCTTTTATGATAAGGTAATTAAATGATCAAAAACCAGCTGTGTCCATGATTCCATATTGTTGTAATACTCATTGCATTCTTCAAGAGTAAACAAGTGTCCTTGCTTTAATTCTGAACGAATTTGTATCATATCAGAATTTCCTTTAAGTAAGAATACAAAGCCGGTATGAACTTTTCCAACATCATTGCTTTCGTCGTTAATGATGCCAAGAGGGTGTATGGAGTAGGTTCCCTGAAATGCTATTTCTTCATCAAATTCTCGCGCAGCCCAACTCATCATGTCTGAGTCTTTAATGTCTTCTTCACGAATATGCCCACCAATTCCTAGAGAGAATTTATTTTTTAGGCGTTGTTCGCTTGCGCTTCCCTTACGTTGCATTAAGAAGTATTTGTTTTGATAGCTGAAAATAAGGTAAGGAATAATTTGTTTGTAGGTAGGGTTGGTTTCCATTTCTGAGCGCCATTGAAACTGTCTGTGTGTTTCAATGAGTTTGATATACTCTTCAAAATTAGTTAGCGGATAAAATCCTGAAATTCCTTCACCTTCAAAAAGGTTTTTACGAGGGACAACGAGAATCTTTTCATCCTTTTTAAGGCTGGTAACCTTTTGTTGTTCTGTTGCTTTTTGATTCATACATATCCTTGCTATTAGGTTTCTGATATTCTTTGAACGTTAAGAGTAAGCATATTTTAAAAATGTTGCAAAGGTACATTGCTTTGGGGATCGACATGAATTATAAAAAAATTATTTTAATTATTGTTGGCATATTTTTTATAGGAACAAAAGCGTGCGAAGCGTATATTTCTGGGGTCTCATTATTTGTTAATGACTATAACCAGCAACTTTTATTGTTAAGGCTTAATGATGAAGAGCCACCATTTGGTAGAGAAGAAAATGCAAAAATATTAAAGTTAGTTACCGGTGGAGCTTTAAAAAAAGGAAATGTTACGCTTCTCAAGCCCGAATACACTGACTATGAATTGCGTACTACTAAATATGCGATGGATTATATCCATGGTCACTCTAAACCATATTGGGAACGCTTATCTATAGTATGGATTTTACGTTTTTATGGTTATATTCGTGCTGTAAAATTTAGGAATAACAATCCAACAGAGCGTAGTAAAAAGGATGAAGTTGTTGAGACAATCAATGAGGGAGTCTTTTTTCAAGCATCTGAGAAAAAAGAGAAGTGTATTGGCTTTATATATGATGAATTTGCGGCAGATTTTGATGCCAAATGCAAAAAATTTGGTTGGGTACTCAGAAATATAACTATTATGATTTCAAAAAATGGTAGTGGGATTGCAGCGGTAAAAGCTTTTATCACTAATTTTTTTGGGTAGATGTGGGGCTCTTCTAGAGCCCCTGCCTGTTTTATGAGTAGCGTCTAATAAATTTGAGCCATCTGGAATTTCTAGCAAAAGAAGTTTTTGGATAGCTATAATGAATGGAATATGCTGGATAGTAGATAGAAAGTCCATGAGCGTTTGGAAATGATGGGCCGGTAATATTTCCTACTACAGCATCATCAAGAGCTTTTTTTGCCAGACTTGCTGCCCTGAAAAGCTTATTGATTTCAATTTTAAATTTGTAGTTACGACGTTTCTTTTTTTGCGTTTTTCCTGATAAAACATTGTAGCGATAGCGTTTGGCTTTATTGAGAACGCAGTCATAAAAATCATAGAGGTCAATGTAGTCTTTACCGTAGAATTCAGTTACGTCATTTCGTGCTTGCGTGATCATACTATTTGTTTTTCCACGTTTTAGTTTTCGGCATTTATTAAGACATCGTACTACTTTATTGAGTGTTGTGCGTACGTTGTTAATCTTGTTGATATCAATTGCTGACTGGGTGCACTTTGAGTAACGGTTTTCATAGTAGTTTCCGTAGGAAAGCACAATTGTTTGTGCGAGTGTTTTTGGATTAAAGAGTGTAGGATTAGCAACAAGCGGGTTAAGAAAGCCTGAGTAATCCCAACCATTACCTGGTTCAAGGTGTTGTGATGCTACAAGGTAGTCAGCAGAACCTTTCACTTGGTAGGCAACTTCTGTCATTGCCATTAAGCAGGCATCCATTCCTAAAATATCTAATTTTTTACCAAGGACATTATTTTTTATTTTGCTAAGTGCTCGTTGAAGTGCTTGGTTATCAAGGAAGGTATGATCTGAGTCGTCGTATAGAATACCTCGTTTTTCTTCGGTTGGCATTCCTGGAACGTGTAGCCATGGTTGTATTGTTGGTTCTTGCGCAGACTTAACATCCATAACACCGGCTCCGTGGTTCCACAACACGAGCATATAATGTTTTGCTGGGTAATTGTCTTTTGCCCATTGCATACATTCTACAAGTTCACGTTCAGGATTTATCCCCATTTCTTGGTTGAGTGATCCTGTTTCTACACGCTTATTTTTTTCTATTTTGTAACGCCACGTTTTTTTGTCTTTAGGTTTATCCCATTGCACTAAAATATTAACCTTTTCAGTAGACCCTGCTTGTTGCATGTCTCGAACGTTATATGTAGCGTATGGTGCAAGG
>JAUIHA010000033.1 GCA_030432505.1 bacterium
CGAGGAGAGTATTGCTCAGGTTTGACCCTGGACAGCTACTCTCCTCGGTTATGATAACAACCCACTTTCGTGAGCCATTATCCAAGGTTTGGTGACACTTATAGTCTTGCTTTCACAAGACATACAAGGTTACAAAGAGACCAGGGCTAAACCCTGATACCTCGGTACACCGAGCTGATAATAACAGGCTTTCGCCAATTATGACCATTTCGAGTGGCACCCAATCTGATATATTTCAAAAATCTTATTTTTTCTTGTACGTTACTTCTTTACTATAGATGATTTTATTTCTATATGTCAATATTTTAAAAAAATAATTAATATAATATTGAATAATGCCTCCAGGAGGCTTGTTTGGAAAAGTTGCTTATTTGATAAAAGTTTGATATTGAGAGGAAAACTACCTATAAAAATTGACAATTTTACAATATTTGCTATCCTGGATAGGTATAGTAGATAAAATACTGCCTCTGTAGAGGGGTGGTAAAATGGAGGTTAACGGTATGAATACTTTTAAGAAAATTATAAATATTGCGCTCTTGGCGCTTATTTTGGGTGTTGTCCCGGGGAATGTATTTTCCATGCAGATGTCCAATATTATTGATCTTACTGGTGATAGCTCTAGTTCAGATTCAGATGATGTTCTTGAGGTAAGTCATGTTGCAGTAAGAACTTCTCGTGCTATAAATAATCATGCTACAAATAATGATAATGGTAATGGACGAGACCTTAGGTGTGGCTTTTGTTGCTACTTTGGGACTACAATGGTTATTGCGCTACCATTATTTCTGTTTTGTCTAACGTATAATAATCGTCATATGTTAAATGAAAATGGGCGATTTCTTCTTGATGGAGCAGCTACTATTTCTACCTTTATTGTCATAGTGGCTGGTGTTGCCTTTACCTGCTTTTGTTATACACGATAAAATTCTATTAGAGTTATATTTACTTTTAGAAAGGGTGCTTTTGCAAAAAAGTACCCTTTTTTTGGTGTTTATTGTTTAATTATTTGACTCGTTCTATAGTGCTTCTACGCATTTAAGATAGCATTCTGTAGGAGCAACTATGAAACAAGGGAATTGGTTATATATTGTAGCTTTGTCTTTGGCTACAATTTTTGGTACACAGCTTCAGGCTAAGTGTGCTGAGGATACTTCTCAGTTACAACAGGAGTATCTACAGAAAGTTCTCGAAAAAATTGATAAAGATGTTTTTGCTGACATCTGTATTAATAAATTGTCAGAGGGAAGACAGGTTACAAAGAAACAGTTAGATGATCTTCGAGATGCTATTTTGCAAAAAATTGATACAATTCAAGCAAAAAATAAACAATCTTCATCTATTCCATCATTTGTAAAGAAGACTGCACTGTATGGCGCTATTACTTTAGTTGTAGCTATTTTAGCTAAATATGGCTTGATAAAGTTTTTTGCAAGTCAAGCAGGGACACTGGGTAAGGAAGTCATTATTCAGGCTACTGATGGCGTACTGAGTGGTCTTGCTCCTGAAAAAGGAAATGCTATTGCTGTAGCGGCAGTCCATATTTTAAATACACTCGGTGACCAACTATTTGGTTCCAAACAAGGATTTCAAGGAAAAATAAACGGGCTTGATAGTAATTTCCAGACTAAAATGCTTAAACAATTTTAAGAAAACAGATTATTCTTGTCTGAGTACTTGTGCAATCTTAATTTTTTTTGAACGTTGTGCTGGTACATAGGTTGCCAGAAAGCCAAGCAACATCGTGGCAATAAAGACCACAAGAAATATTTCAAGGTCCATACGCGCTGGTAGATATGAGACGTAGTAGACGTCTGGTATCTCAATGAATGGGTATTGTTCGAGAATGAAGCCGGCAAGCGCTGCAAGCAGAAGTCCGAGAGATGATGCTAAAAAGGTAATGGTGAGTCCAAGGCGCAGAAAGATTGAACGAATAATTCTATTGGGCGTTCCCATTGCTTTCAAGATGGCAATATCACCTTGTTTGTGTTGAATCTGCATAAAGAGTAATGAAATCATATTCATACTGGCAACAAGAGTGATGAGTGCGAGTACAAAAAACATGACATATTTTTCAAGCTTGAGTGATGAGACCAGGGCTGGATAGAGATCCTTCCATGAGTAAATATCTAAATTGGCCAGGCGTTTTCTGAGTAGGAAGAGCATTTTGTCTTCATGAGTGGTTCCAGAGAAAAATTGTTTAACGCGGTTCTTGATCGTGTAATACATACCAGCAAAAAACGGTTTGCTCAGACCATACTTTATGTAGAGTTCTACAGGGGATTGTTGAGTATTGTCATGAAAGGTCAATGAAATTTGATCAACGCCATTTTCTTCAAATGTATCCTGTAGGAATTCAAGTGAGCAAAAAACAAAATTGTTATCATATTCTTCAAGGCCAATTTTAAAAATACCGGCAACTAGGACCTTTTTTTTGCGCAGGGCAATACGGCGTTTGCTTGTTGGTTCTGGTATCAATAATTCTATGGTATCGCCAATCTTAAAACCAAAGTTGATGGCGGTTTTCTGGCCGATGATAACGGCATTGTCAATCAAGAGATCTTGCAGAAGGGTGGCTCTTTGTGCTGTTGGAGCACGTGGGGCAATAACTTTATCAGTGAGCACTGTTACGCTGTGTTCTCTAAGCTCATCAACTCCCTTCATCATCATCACTGTTTGTGTTTTATCTTTTTGTAAAATTGCCTGGCGGGTACTGCTTCCACTAATACCTTTGATGTGTGTGCCAAGTTCTTGCTCGAGTGTGGTGCGGATAGAATGGTAGTCAAGCTGCTTGCCCATTGGGGGTGTTACAATTGCTTGCGCGTTAATTCCCTGCATTTTTTCATGAACAACTTTTTCAAAACCATTGGTAATGATGAGGGTGAGCATCAACGAGAAGGTCCCGATTAAAATGCCAAGAAAGCATACCTTGATCATGAAGGATATATTTTTATCTTTTTGTTTAAAAGTGATGTAGCGCCACGCAAGAAATGATGCCAGATTTTTCATTCGTTATTTCCTCTGGAATAAACTCTCTTATCAAAGTACTTTAAAATGTTATCTCTATGGTGTAAGGTATAGGAAAGTATAATCTTTTGAAATGTTTTGAGGAAAGATTTCTTATGAATAAGTTTCTTCCACCATCGATTGCGTTTTTATTTTCGTATGCTGCCTTGTTAATTTTTGCTCCTTCATGTGTAAAATATCATGAGCTTTCACAAAGTGAGTTTCCACAGGGAGATGAGTACAAAGATTCTCGCGAAATAGCTCACAACTATGTTCGTAGTGCAAAAGTTCTTGATCAGTTTAGTACGCAGGCTATTTTTGATGCGTTGTGGTTGTCTGACCAAACGCGCACAGCTTTTATTGATGTTTACAGTAAGCGTCGTGGTAAAAATACTGAGAAGCGCGAAGCGTTATTAAAACGTCAGCTTGAAGAAAATAATCACTGGATTTCTTTCTATGTACTTGCAGATATTCGCAATAAAATGCATTTCTCTCTTAATGATAAAAACTCACATTGGACGCTTTATCTTGAAGTTCATAAGTTTGATAAGAAGGGCAAGCTTGCTAAGAAACGTATTGAGCCACTGAGTATAAAAGAGGTTGAAGTTGAGCCAGAGTATCAATCATTTTTTGGTGCCCATCGTTATTCACTCTTTAAAAATACTTTCCTTGTACGCTTCCCTATGCAGAATCTTGCAGGTAAGCCATATCTTGAGAAGGGCGATGAGCTTCATCTTGTGGTAAGTTCTCCACAAAAGAAAACATCAATGATTTGGGATACAAATGATATTAAAAAACATAGTGAGTTATTAAGAGATGAAGATTACTATTGGCTCTGATCATCGAGGTTTTGAAACCAAAAAGTTTTTGATGGAAAATATCAATGAATTTACGTGGCTTGACGAAGGGTGTTGTGATGACACCCGCACAGACTATCCAGTGTATGCAAAAAAAGTATGCCAGCGAATACTGTCTGACGAAGCTTCATGCGGCGTTCTTTTGTGTGGTTCTGGTGTTGGTATGTCGGTAGCTGCCAATAGAAACAGAGGGATATTTGCAGCACTTTGCTGGAGTGAAAAAGTTGCAAAAATGGCTCGTCAGGATGATGGCGCTAATGTGTTGGTACTTCCTACAGACTTTGTTTCACCTGAGCAAGCCGTTGCTATTTTTTATGCCTGGCAGAATGCGGAATTTAAAGGCGGTCGTTATCAGCAACGTTTAGAGATGATTGATGTATAGAGGTATCCTTCGATAGCTTACTTTATCATTGAAAATTGCTTGTTGTAATGAATTATTCATAGGTTTGAGATGTCACCCTGAACTTGCTTTTCAGGGTCCAAATATAATTCATTGCAATATAAATAAGGAATCACATTTGGATGCTGAGAAACAAGCTCAGCATGACGTCATCGGCTTTTTTAACTGGTTGAGTCTATGGATTTTCTCTAATTGGTCGAAGAATACAAAGCATTCTCTGCTGACCGTAGCATTTTTTCATAAATGATTGGTAGTACGACGTCAAGGTGTTGTGTTACCGCTTCAAAATCTTCATCACTTACTTGAACGGAGCATGCATTTCCTAAGCTGATTTTTGATTTATGTTTTTCCGTGAGCGTTCCTTCATCTTCAAGTGCGTACATAGGAAGTTTCCAATAACTACCAAGATAATTTATCTGAATAGGACCAAAGTAATTGTCGATAACAAAGATAACACGTAGTGTCGGATCATAGTGTTTGTTTTTGATTGTAAGATATTTTGATCGTTCAAAGCTTTCTACTAAAAATAATCTATTCGTATCATTTTTCCAGTAGCGTTCTGCTTTGTTTCGTTTTCCCTTGTATTTTTTAGAGAATATTCGTTTGAGTGTCCGATCGAGGTTTTGCTTTGTGGTAATGATGACGCCAAATCCATTTGCAGAGTTGAGCGGTTTGATAACCAGTGTTTCATGGTTTGGGAAATCATGAGCAATTTTTGTTGCTAATGTTTTCGAATAATGCTTTTCATAGTGTTTCCATTGCGGTTTATATTCCTCAAGGAATTCTTCGTCGAAAAGTTTACTTGTTTTGAGCTTGTTGCTTACAAATGCACGGGATGCTTGGTTGAGAAGAATCGCTTGAGGATTTCTTTGTTTGAATGATCGAGCAATGCGTTCAGGAGCTTTGTACTTGCGTTGTATAATGATTGATTCGACATCTGATTTGAATGCTTTGTGTTGTTTGAGAAGATCAAATGTTGATGCATAGCGTCCGCCAGCTTGTAAAAATTTTTTGAATTGTACCGTTTCTTGCTCTTGTTGTGTTACTAGCTCTCTTCCTAAATACCACACTTGCAGCTTATAGTGTGCAAGGTGTTGCCAAAATGTTTGCCAGATTTTTCCGGTACCGTACAAAATTTCATGTCCTTTGAAATAAGATTTGGTAATTTCGCCAAATTCGAGGATTTTGCACTTTTTGCCGTCAAATTTTATGTCGGCAATGAGGCATGATATATCCTTGGGAAGGTTGTTATGTGCAGAAATTGATGAGCATGAAAATACTACAACAATAATTAGTTTAAATAATTTCATTATATTGTCCTTTCTCGTAATTCCTTTTTCTTTATGATAGAGGGATACGAGAAAGGACGTCAATTAGTTTTGCAGATTGCGGAGTAGGGTGATTGGCGCATCGTCCGTATGATCTATGGAGATATGGCGCGTTTTTATTTTTTGGAGCATTTTATAATAAATTTTAGGCAAGGCATAGGAAAGGGTGGTTTTTACTTGCTCAAGATCGTTGGGGGCTATTTTTGCTGAAGATGCACGTTTTGGATTGATATTTGATTTGCGTTTTTGTGTTAAGGTTCCTTTTTCATCAAGAGATTTAACTGGGAGCTTCCAGTATCCATCAATAAATGTTAAATGAATTTTACCTTGATCATAGTGCAGGGCAAATACCATACGCATAGTTGGGTCATATCTTCTTCCTTCAACGGTTATTGTTTTTGAAGTTTCAAATTCTTCGACAATAAACTTTTTGTTTCGATCAAAGAGCCAGTGTCGAAATGTTGGATCATGACTGAATTGAACTTTATTTGATCGGTTGATAATATTTTTAAGCATGTAATCTAGGCGCTTATGTGTAGTTATGATAACACCGTAACCTTTTGCAGCAGAGAGTGGCTTAATAACGTAATATTTGCACAAGAATTCATTGATTATTTGAGACGCGAGACTTTTGTTATATTCCTTTTTATATGCTTTGCATTGCGGTCTAAATTGTTTGAGATCATCTTCATCGAAGAATAAGCTCGTCAAATATTTATTGTTGACGTGTGGTCCAGCAACATCGTCGAGAACAAGAAACTGTGGGTATTTTCGTTTAAATTTTTTCAGGACTGATGATGAAGGGCTGGTGTGTGCACAGACAATGATGCCGTTATAGCTATCGATATGGTCAGGTTTTTCAAATGGCTGTTTGCTGAGCTCGATAAACTTGGGATCTTTTTCAATAAGTCTAATATTGTGAGCGTAGTGTCCGCCCATTTCTTCAAACTCTTGGTATGCAACTTGGTTGTAGCGATCTTGGTCTTTAAAAATATAGTCGCCAACATACCAGATTGGTTTATTGAATTGAGACAGGTAATGCCAAAATTGTGACCAAATTTTACCAGCACCATATAGAGCATCATATCCTTTGAATTTTGACCGAGTGCACTGACCAAACTCTAGTATCTTAAGACCTTTATCGTTGAACTTTATATCTGCGATAAGAAATGAAATATCTGCTTTTTGTGTGATTGGTTGTATATCGGCTTGCTCTGCATTTGAGCAGGAGAAGAGGAGGGTGATAGAAATAAGAATGTTAATGATAATTTTCTTCATAATTTCCCCTTTAGACTTATTATATTTTGTTTCCATGATAATGACATAGGGGTTTAGATTTCAATATTTTTGGCGATTATGGGGCAACATTGTTTTATTGTTCGGCAGATTACACAACTATTTTATGTAAAGAAGAGTTATTGTGTCTGATAATTCAAAGACATGGACGGATTTCTTTTTTGTGGTATCGTAGGCTACAAAAGTTTCGGTACTTATCAAAATTATAAGGAGCATCATGATTAAGAAATTTTATTTATCGCTTGCTTTATTCTCTGGCTTAGGTGTTTATGCAGGTCATGATAAGATGATTGAAAACTGGCAGGCTGCTAAAGATTCTGCATATCAAGCGGGCAAGCAGGGTAAGATAAAGACAGTACAATCACTTGCTGCACAATATAAAAAATTGAGTGGAGCTTCAGACGGTACGGTTTATTGGTGGGCGCTCGAGGGTGCTTATGCTTGTCAGAATGGCCCACTGATTGAGCTTATTTTAAAAGAAGCTAAGAAAAGTTTTGGAAAAAAATTTTATAAAGTTTTAAAGGGAAAATTTCGTTTGACAATGCGCCCAATCATATAGATATAGTTTTACTTTTAAAACCTAATCAAGATATGCGCAGTCAAGATTATTGGGTCCGATAATTTAAAAGCGTGACCCGTTAATCATCATGGTGCTATCCATCTATCCGTGTGTTGGAGAATTTCTCTGTGTGCAGGGCGCTTGTGGGGGGTTGTGCCGGT
>JAUIHA010000034.1 GCA_030432505.1 bacterium
TGAGAAATCTCCAGCTCCTCCTTGCAAGCACGCTCAAGCATCTCTTGCGTAATGATTAGTGGCTTACCCTCTATAATCACCTGAGAAGTATAACTCTTTTGAAAAAAACAAACAGTAAAAAGCATAAGTAAAAAAACTCTTATCTTCACATGTATCCCTAGGCTGTTTCTTCTTCAAGAAACTCATATTTCTTATTCCGATTTTTGTAACACTCATTCATACAATTCACAACCAAACAACAACACATAACAAGTGCCGTAAAACCCCCAGCAAGAGATAATGCAAATATCGCTTCAAACGACAAATCTTCATTATCCTCAATACACAATGTTTTCATCATTTGGCTTATTGCCTTGCTATCACCACCCTGTATTGTTTCAACGATATCAGTAAGAAGCTTTTTTTCTTGTAACGATAACGAATGCAATTTTTGGATACAGCATATGAGCTATTACTAATTAATATGAAACAAAAAATAAAGAAGAATATTTTTTTCATCATCTACTCACCCTCTCCTACTTCATCGTATCCAGTTCCATGAGCTCGCCGATACGCTCTTGCAAGACTACACCAACAATAACATTCACAAAAAAACCATGAACTGTACAACAAAAAACATGGCGTCAAAATAGCAAGAGCTATCCACTCAAAGATTATTTCACTTGACTCCTGCGTCAGTAATTCTGCAACCTTCTCCGTAGTAATATTTTTGGCACCCTGCAATTTTCGCACAACGTTTTCAATGAGTTGTTGCTCATGTTGCAAAATAGAGACATCAGGAATTTGCTGAGCACATACCGTATGGCCAGAGCTAAAAAAAAGAAATAAGGCTAATAAATAATTATTTCTCATCTCTGCTTTTTACCACGTGTTTCCCCTCGCATTCCACTTTTACTGCCAATCCAGATACAATCTCCAGCAAAGTCTTCATCACTTGAATCAAATAAAGTTGTAACAAAAACATATAAAGTACTTGCTCCTAGAGTAATGCCTAACCATGTTCCAAGTTCTGAAAGCTTAATTTCATCTTTATCTGCAGCAATAGACTGCACAACTTCTGTCATCATCTTTTGATCAAAATTTTCAAATACTTTTTCAATCGCTTGCTGAGTGTGAGCCTCAGCGGAAACTGCATGTGTTGTAAAAAATAATGCACTGATAAAAAATAGATGCTTGATGTTCATACTGCTTCCCCTTCTTGAATTTTTAAATTTTTAGTAAATTGGTACGAGCCTACCAAAAAAAAATAATTTTTCTAGAGATAGAAAAAATAAGAGTTAACCTATGGGCTCGCTAATAGGCTCCGAGATCTCCATTTTTCAATACATTCGCGCACTTTGCTAGCAACTGCAAATGCTCCACAGAAGCAAGTGCAGCAGCATATAAGAGAAATAGCAACGGGCATTACTATAGCAAATACCTTTTTATCTTCCTCGCTCCACCCATGAAAATAGTAATCTTGTTCCTGCCGTTCTAAGGCAAGCAACCAAACGATCTCTACAAGTTCATCTTCATCAAGATTTTTAAGAATTTTGTCCAACTGACTGATTGCGACGTTGCCACTACCAAGAACATGCACTGAACTTATAGCAAAGATAAACAACACAAAAAGTAATAATTTTTTCATAGACTTATCCTATCTCTTCATAGTCACGCATTTTTTGCACACGCCACAACAGCAACATGCAATCCCACAGCCAGCAATGCATAGACAACAACTCGAAAGAAGACAATAGCCCAAGTAACCAGCTACACTCCCAGATAAAAAAAGACCGAGGTATAATCCTATTTCCTCGATATTTTGGTCATTATCGCTCTGAAGAATGCGCATAACCTCTTGTAATTTCTGCTCGTTGTTGCACGATGGAGGCTGGCTAGCAAGCGATCTATGTGCACTCAGTAGCATGAGAAAAAAGATAAGAAACCTTCTTCATGCAGACTCCTCATCTTGAGCTGTCTTAAAGCATGGTAATCTTCGTTTACCTCCTTTCAATACATTTTTAAAACATGTTTCAATGTTTCTACCACAACACCAGCTAGCAATACCACAGCAAGCCATGCACCCCACAAGCGAACAAACAAACCCTATGGCACAAAAACGTACAATTGTATCAGCATCAAGAAACTCAAAACCCTCTTCTTTTTCTAAGTACTCAATTGCTTCGTGCACCGCAATGAGTTGTTGCTTTGTTATAAAATCATTAGTTCCATGAAGCTGATAACTACTTGAAACTAGTAACATTAACGATACAACATAGGCTATAACTCTCATTTTTTCTCCCATCAGGCTTCAGCATCTGGATCTGATGTTCGGCAACAGAAGGTGGTTTTTTTTATGATCTTTTTGATTTCACCGTTACAACAAATCAAGCATATACAACAGAATGCACATACTAAGACAGCAAAGGTAACGGGCAGACCTATGGTAAGTTCATACTTCTCACAACTCTCTTTTTCTGATTCGAGGTGGAATATAATTTGGTCTAGTAATGCGACGTCTTTATGAGTAGTTATATCAACTGCTGCAACATACGTAGTACACAGTCCTGCTAGCATTGAAAGAATAAGTTTAAGCTTCATATTCTCTCCGTTATTAACAATTAATCACTTTCCTCATCGCTACCACTTGTGTCTATAATAAGCGCCTCTGCCTCTTCATCAGACATCCAGTATCCAAACAATACAATCGTACCGATTAAAAGAGCATAGAGAGTAAGAACAGTTGCAGATTCGAATGACTCATTTTGAAACAATGGCAAAGCAGCATCTGCATCATACTGTTTTAATAAACGCTGTACTTCCTGCATGCTCATATTTTCAACGTTACTTTGAGCAATCAGCTTAAAATTCATGAGTAATGATATTACTAAGAAAAGGCTCATATATAGTTTCAAAACTCAACCCTCCTCTTCACAATCCCCTAACCAACTCAACCAACGCATAAAACCTGCCCAGCCACCAAGTATGGCCACAAGTACAAAAAATTGGTTCAGCGTAAAATCTGCTGACTCATTTATCTCTTTTATTTGAATTGAATCACTGTAAAGAATCTCTTTAACAAGTTGCTTGCGCTGCTCAACTGATAATGTACTCATAACCTGCAGCGCTTCTTCCTGGTTGATTGCAAAAATTTGCGGAGCTTGTGCATAAGAATTTTCAGCGAACAAAACACCAAGAAATAAAAATATAATGATGCAAATTTTCACGTTTTTCCTCTTACTCACTTTCAATTTGAACATATCGTTTTCTTTTACAATCCAATAAACAATTCTTTATGGACGTGCCTACTTTATCACCACAGCACCAGCAAAGTACACCAGTCACGCAACATATAACAGACATCAGGCTCAAAACGCCAATAAGAATTTCATTGCCGGTAAATTCACCTTCTAATGACTCTCTGTCTTGTATGCCCTGATCAGCCAGCGTGGTTAGTAGCCTATACACACCATCGCAAAGGGTATTTTTTTGAATGTTTGCAACATTATCTGCCACCGACACCTGCAAGTATGCATGCGGCTGCAGACATACCATCATCACAATGCTCAATCAATATTTTGCATACTCTATCATCTTTCTCAGCCACGCTCGGGTTGTTATTTAACTATCTTCTACGATGTTCTTGCACTTATTTTTACCTGGAAAGCACATCATCAAACAAATAATACTCGCCCACACGGCACTAAAGCTCGTAACAGTACTTAACCCTATCAAACTAAGCTCATACCAAAATTCATTCTTTTCTTGAGCCAGATTTATATCATTTTTAAGAAAATCATCAACCAACTGTATGCGTTGCTCAACAGATAATGACTTAATAATCTGCAGAGCTTCTTGTTCTTGATGGTGAATATCAGCAGAAATTGATGTGATACCCAAAAAGCCTATACAAACAAAAGCTATAATCTTTAATTTCATTGTTTCCCTTCCGGTTATACTTTCAATTTCTTGCCCGTTAAATTTTCCCAAATAGGACCAAAGATACAGAGGCACAAAGCTCCACACCCATCACTGCACCTATCGCCAGAAGCAGGCTTTGGACGTAAAAATGAATTTGCTAAGCAGCAACAAGTAACTCCTCCAAATAAAATCAGTGGTAGCCATGCAGTAAAAACACTTGCACCAATAATTTTAAGATCATGAGAAGAAAAACCAGCAAGCTCATGCACTACTTGTAAATCTTCTTTGCTCATTGTCTGTAACGCCTGTGTAAGTTCTTCTTGAGAATCAAGAAGTTTTTGTAGTTGAGCCTCTTTAAATGTATCGAGCTCGCTTATCGAAACATCTCCATTGCACAAAGAAAATGACATCATGGTTAAGAAAAATAGAATCTTTACCCTCATTACCACGCTCCTTTCACACAGTTTGTGCATTTACCATTGGATAACAATGGGGAACACAACTATTCAACCTTTTTGATTTTTTTCTTTTTTAAGCAAAGAATTTTTTCTTTAACTGTGTCTTTAATTGATCCAACAAGATCAAGAGCTGACCCACCTAATTCCTTTGCAAAGTCAGGATTTATAGCATAGGTAACCCCACCTACAACGATTACTGCTGCAGCAGTAATAAGAGAAAATTCTGCTAATGCAATACCAAAGTTTCGCCACGTTGCTCCACCTGAACATTCGAAAAATGGGCATAAGAAGGTTTCATTATCTTCTTCTGATAAAATTTTTTGAATAATCTCAGCTCGCTCATCAAGCGAAAGCGTTGCAAACTGTTCAGCGAAAACATCAGCTTGATTAACTGCAGGAACCTGCGCAGATGCCGTTGAACAAACAATAAATAATGATGCAATGAATACAAATAATTTGGACTTCACAGAACGTTCTCCTAATAATTAGACTGTTTCAGAATCTCCAGGGCTAACACCATATAACTCTGCTGGATTAACTCTTCGTTGTTCCCTATTGTGCCACCCAGAAGCTTTTTTGCAACAATTAACACATTTGCAAATGAGAATAATTGAACACAGGCAACAACAAAAACACCCAACACTCACTACTGCACCAACAATAGAAATCAACGCCGTTGCCAAACCTTGCGTATCAATATTTTCGCACTCAGCATGCTGTATAACCTCAAGCGCTTCTAAATATTCTACTGGCAACGTCTGTAGATCAATACATTGCTCCACAGATGTACTCGCATAAACAACTGTCATAGAGATAAAAAAAAGAAGTAAAAGAATCCTCATAACTCTCACACATTATGAGCGGTTGTTTTTTGCCCTTGCATGAAGGAAGAGAAAAATGAAACCACTCAATAAAATCCCAGCGGACAATGACACCAACATGTTCACGTAAATACTTACATGTGATGCTAAAAAGCCTGCAATCAAAAATGCAACAGCTGAGGCAATAATGCATGGCAAGGTGAAACTGAACTGTGTTTTTACTAAGTCAATGTGATATGAGCCAGAGCTGGTTGATGACATTAACATGGTATCTGAAATTGGCGACAAGTGATTACCAATCACCGCACCAGAAACAATGGCACCAAGGAGTGGAAAGAGTACTGGAACAGATGCAACAAAAACCGGCGCTTGTAAATGAAGAAGAGAAGCAAGCATTGGTACTGCAATTGGAATATGAATACCAATAGTTCCCCATGCTGAACCCATTGTTGATGAAGTGATAATTGCAACAACAAAGAACATTAATGGGAGATATGCAATATTAATTTTACCAATCAAAAGGCTTGCAAGGTACTGACCTGTTGCAAGATCAGTGCGAAGCAGACCACTGAGTGTCCAAATTAAAATCAATACTCCAACGGAAGGCCCAAGAAGCATAATCCCTTCCCAAAAAATTCCTGGCAGCTGACCTGGTAATAATTTTTTACGGCTCACAAGGTATGGCGTACTCACGAGCAATGTGATAACAGAACCAACAAAGAGTGCTGCTGCAATTTTTGAATTTTGTAGTGCAACCATGAGTGAGTTGCCGCCACCAAAACATTGCCAATCACCAAAGTATAAAATGGCAATCATAGCGGAAACAAATAAGGTTCCAATGGGAATCAAAAAGTCTAAAATTGAACTACGTTTTATTTGCTCTTCAGACAAATCTTTAGTACGTTTTGCAACTGGCATTTTACCAGCAAAAAGATTCCCGGTCTGCTCGGCTACACGTGCATGTTTATCATAAAGACCAAATGAAATCTGTTTATATACGATAAACCAAATAGAAAGAATAGCGATGAATGAATAGAACATGAATGGAATAACATTCATATACACATAAAATGGATCCGCAACAACCAAAGTACCTGTGCGTGCGATTGCAGAGATACCAGATTGGCGAATCTGCATAATAATTTCAGCTGCCCAACTTGAAAATGGTAAGAGTACTACAAGTGGTGCACCCATGGCATTTACCAGTAGACCAAGTTTTACACGCGGAATTTTGAAGCGGTCAGTAATTGGTTGCATCACTGAACCAACAGTCAAACAACTAAAATAATCATCAATGAAAAAGAAGAGAGAGAGAAGTAATGATGATGCTTCAGCTTGGCGCTTATTTTTAAGACGCGATGAAACCACATTCCCATATGCATACGCTCCTCCTGAGTGTTGCAGCATAGTGATAACAATACCAAGCAAAATCAAAAACAAACAAATAAAGAGATACCAAGTGTTCCAAAATGCTTGCCATGAGGTTATGGTGCCAAGTTCGGTGGTATGCCAAATACGCTTAACCATGTCTGGTAAGACCTTGGTTAGTGAAAAATCATGCGCAACTAAAAGTGCAGAAAATATTCCTGTCAGGAGTGATACAAACACACGGCGCGTTGTTGCCGCAAGTATAACAACCAAAAGTGGTGGTACCAACACCATCCAAGTATTCTGCATGAAAATTCCTTTATATCTCTTTCAAATCTATATTATTTTAAATAAGCATATTTTTATAAAAATTATCAAATTAACCGTTAAAAACAAGAAAAAGCCCCTAAATTATTCAAATAAGTGTTTACTTTGGCGCATACTTTTTGTATATCTTCAGACTACCCCCATTACGAAAGGAACCCTTGACCAAGTCTATAAAAGACCTTTTATCAAACTTCATTCCCCAAGAATATACGTGGAAAAAAACGCTTCTCGAGCATTGGGAAGAAATTATTGGTCCACTCAATAAAAACGTCACGCTCCTCAAGATTACCTACGAAAAAATTTATCTTGGCGTTTCTCACCCCGCATGGGCTCAAGAACTGCATTTACTCTCTCCTATGTTAAAGAAAAAGATAAATGCATATCTAAAAAAGGATTATATCAAAGAAATCCGCTTTAGCGTTGTTAACGGGTCATCGCAGAAACAGACGGGGAAAAAACAAGATAATAGCTTGCAAAACAAAGCAACAAAGAAGTACACTCTAACTAATAAAGAAAAGGAGATGCTAAAGAAATTTAGCGATACAGACTTGCAAACATTGTTTGGGGATTACTTTGTTAAATGCAAGCAAATGAAAGAAGGGGAGAA
>JAUIHA010000035.1 GCA_030432505.1 bacterium
GAGTTTTTTCTCGGGGAGAGAGCGATGAAAGAAGATCTCGAACACGGTCATCACCACGTTGAGCCTGTTCGATTCGTTGTTGTTGTGCTATGGTTGGCTATGCTCATTGTATTGTACGCGAATGTATAGTAGAAAACAGTAACGAATTAAAAATTATTATAAGTTCATGGAAAATCCGACTATGGGGGTGTATATACCCTGCGCATCTCTTGATGAAGCGAAAAAGATTGCTTCTCATCTTCTCAAAAATCGTCTCATCGCCTGTGCCAATATTTTTCCAATAACCAGTATGTATCACTGGGAAAACAACGTAACTGAAGACCAAGAGTACGTTATTATTGTAAAAACAATTGAGTCAATGTATGATAATGTGCAACGTGAAGTGGAAAGAAACCATTCGTACAACGTCCCGTGTATCGCAAAAATTCCTATGCAGTTTAACGAGCGTTATCATGAATGGCTAATAAAGGAAATCAAGGGGTAGTACATTGAACTGGATAGTTAAACGTTCCTGTTTATTTTTACTAGTTGTTCTTTCTCAAATTCAAGCTTCCGATCTTCCCGTATTCTATCGGGGTACGTTTATGCCAGCTTTTCACGATCGTCGTCAAAAAGATTGGACTACAACACTTGCCGTACGCTATGGGGAAGGTGAAACACGCAGTGCTTTCAAAAATAATCAGCGTAAATCTTCGTTACTTAATCTTTATGAGCCAATAGATCTGTTGACACTTGGTCATGGTATTGAAGACATTACAAGTAAAACTGAGACAAATAATTTTTGGGGAACAGGGAAGCCCTTTGCTCCAGGAGCGACAAGGCTAGAAGAAAATGATGGTCGTGTTGGACTTCTTGGTAAAATAAAAGCGAGAGAGCTTGGGGTAACAATTAAACAGGGAATTTTTTCTGGATTTTATGCAAAAGCTCATGTGCCCATTCGTGAAGTTAAGATAGATGAAATCTCTACTAAAAATTTGGGTCAAGCGGATGTTAACGGCGTAATTATCGATGATTTCGTCAAAAATGACCTACCAAAGATTTTACGAGAGAATGGTTTTGAAAAATTTGAATCGTTTGAAAAAGAACATTTTAAAGAAACGCTTGTTTCGGAGTTTTTGATTGCCGCAGGTTGGCAAGGTAGAGGCTGGGGATCATTTGGTCCTATTGATTGGGTGCAAGGGTTTGTTCAAGCCGGTGTTACCGTTCCAGTTGGTGGCAAAAAAAACGAAGATAAGTTGAGTGAGATTCCACTTGGTTACAATGATTTCTGGGGCTTCAATGGACAAGTTGCTGTTGAGCTTGGCTTATGGGATATTTTGATTTTTGGTGTACATGCTGGTGCAACAATCTTTTTAAATGCTGAGCGTACTATTCGCATGAGAACAAATAAAGAGCAAGATGGTTGGATTGTGCTTGATAAAGGGCGTGCGAAAATTGAAAATGGAACTATCTGGAATGTAACAGGATATTTGCGTGGTGATAGGATTATTCAAGGTCTTTCGCTAGTTGCTGGTTATTCCTATACCAAACAAGAACGAACGACGTTGAATCTGAATGATGATAAATTTCTTCAAACTTTTGTTGATGCTGAATTTGCAAAGAATCCTCCCCGCTTTGCTTCGAAAGATGAAATTATCAATACTGACAAGCGTTATAGAAACTGGGATCATCACACCGTTCACCTGATGGCTGAGTATGATACATCGGTTCATATCAAGTCATACGCGCCGTTTGTACGGGTTGAGTACAGTTATCCGATACTTGGTCGAAGAACCCTCACGACAGATATGGTTGCTGGAACGGCTGGTATTTCTGTGGTATGGGGCTTTTAACGATACTTCAAAATATGAGCAATACTTGCTACACTAGCTTCGAACTATAAAATTTAGCAGTCTTTTGATTAAAATCTGAAACTAAGGTCAATAAGCATGAATATTCTTTCGCGTCTGAGAAATGAGATTATTGTCTCCATTAAAAACCTTTTTGATCTAGATAATGAGGTGGTGAATCGTATTGATTTGCAGTTGAACGTAGGAAAAGATAAATCGTTTGGTGATTTGAGCTGTAATGCGGCAATGATGCTTGCAAAGGTTCTCAAGCAAAATCCTCGCCAGGTAGCAACAGCCATTAAAGAGCATGTAGAAAAATCTGAAGAGCTAGCAGAAAGCATTGCTTCAATTGAAATTGCAGGACCAGGGTTTTTAAATGTCACACTTAACTCAAGTGTATGGTCTTCTATTGTTTCTGAAATGTTCACCGACAAGGCTGCTTATTTTGCACTTGATGAAAATGAAAAGAAGTTGAGCTACTCAATTGAATTTGTGAGTGCTAATCCAACAGGGCCGCTTCATCTTGGTGCTGGACGAAATGGAATCATTGGTGATGTGCTTCAACGTGTACTAATGTTCTTAGGGCACAGTGTCCACCGTGAGTATTTAATTAATGACGCAGGGAATCAAATTAAGCTCTTGGGTGAGTCATTTCGAGCTCGCTGTATGCAGGCCTTGGGAATTGATTCTGATCTTCCTGAGGGTGGTTATGAGGGTGACTATCTTGTGGAATTAGCACAAAACTGTTCGGTTGAGTTTGGCGATGAACTTAAAGAAAAAGATGACGTTTTTTTCGCGGAATATGCTAAAAAGCATATGCTTCAGTTGATTAAAAAAGATCTCGAAGACTACGGCGTTGAGTTTGATTCATGGGTTTCAGAAAAACGTCTTCATGATGATGGTTCAGTGCAAGCAGCGCTCGATCTTTTGAAAAGCAAGAAGCTTGCCTACGAAAAAGATGGCGCATTGTGGTTTAAGGCTACAGAGTTTGGCGATGACAAAGACCGTGTGGTGAAAAAAAGCACCGGTATCGCAACCTACATTGCAGGTGACATTGCCTACCACAAAGACAAGTTTGAACGAGGTTATGATAAAATTATTGATATTCTTGGGCAGGATCACCACGGATATGTTAAACGCTTGAAAGCAACAATGGAAGCGCTTGGATATGACTCAGGTAAGCTTGATGTGATTTTATATCAAGTGGTGCGTTTCCAAGAAGGTGGTGTTCCTATAAAAATGTCTAAACGAGCAGGGATTTTTACCAAACTGCGCGATGTCATTGACATGGTTGGTAAAGATATTGCTCGCTTTTTTTATTTGAACAGAAAAGTAGATGCACATCTTGATTTTGATTTATCGCTCGCGCTTAAGAAAACAAGTGAAAACCCTGTATTCTACATACAGTATGCATTTGTTCGTGGAAACAGCATTTTTGAAAAAGCGAGCGAAACCCAAGAGCTTAGAGATTTCATTGGTTCTATTGAGCAGCTGAATGCACAGCAAGCACAAGTGTTATTTGCTGATCTGGGTGATGATGAAATTAATGTGATTAAAAAGATTGCTTCACTCTATGATGTTTTACGTTCTGTTGCAGCATCGTACCAAACGCATCAGCTTGCGTACTATTCATGGGAATTGGCGCATGCTTTCCATACCTACTATGCAAGCAATAGAATCGTTGATGCTGATAATAAGCAGATAACACAAAAAAGATTATTACTTACTAAGGTGGTTCACGACATGCTTGGCGTTTGCTTGAACTTGCTTGGTGTCAGTTGCCCTGAAAAAATGTAATTGTTTAAACGAGAAGAAAATAGATGGATATCAGACAAAAAAGTAATTTTGATATAAAAAACTTCAAACGAGAAAACATTAGAAACTTCTCCATTATTGCGCACATTGACCACGGTAAGTCTACGCTTGCTGATCGTATGCTTGAAATGTGTGAGACTATTTCTTCTCGTAAAAAGCAGGAACAAGTTCTTGATAAGCTTCAGGTAGAGCGTGAGCGTGGTATCACGGTAAAGGCGCAAACAGCATCGTTGTTTTATCAGCATGAGAGTGAAACCTATCTCTTGAACCTTATTGATACGCCGGGCCACGTTGATTTCAGTTACGAAGTTTCACGTTCTCTGTCTGCATGTCAGGGAGCATTGCTTCTTGTTGATGCCGTACAAGGTGTACAAGCACAAACAATGGCAAACTTTTACTTAGCATTTGAAAATGATCTGACCATTGTGCCAGTGATTAATAAAATTGATATGCAGGCTGCAGATCCTGATCGTGTTGCAGCTGAAATGAATAAAGCATTTGATGTAGAACCAGGTGCCGCAATTTTAATCTCTGCAAAAACCGGACTTAATATTGAGCAAATCTTTCCAGCAATTATTAATCAAATTCCTGCACCATCAGGAAACGAAGAGAGTGAATTCAAAGCGCTTCTTTTCGATTCATGGTATGACGAATATCGTGGAGTTATTTGTTTGATTGAGGTTGTGGATGGTAATATCAAAAAGGGTGAAAAAATTACCTCTGTGCACAGTGGTGATACCTATGAGGTTCTTGATATCGGGCTTATGTATCCAGATCCATTTGCAACAGATGCATTGTATACTGGACAAGTGGGTTACATCATTTGTGGTATGAAAACGGTGAAAGAAGCACGAGTTGGTGATACTTTCCATCGTTATAAAAAACCAGTTGAGGCATTGCCTGGGTTTAAACCAGCAAAATCAATGGTTTTCGCAGGGATTTATCCTGTTGAAGCATCAGAGTTTGAATTGATTCGTGATGCTATTGAAAAATTAACGCTTAACGATCCAAGCGTTCATGTAGAAAAAGAAAGTTCTGCAGCATTGGGATTAGGGTTTAGATGTGGTTTCTTAGGACTTCTACATATGGAAGTGTTCAGACAGCGTCTTGAGCAAGAGTATGATGCAAATATTATTGCAACATCACCAACGGTGCCATATCGTTTAGTGCATACAAGTGGTGAAGAAGAAATTATTGATAACCCATCAAAGTTTCCTGAACAGTCAAAAATCAGTGATATTCTTGAACCGGTGATTACCGCAACAATTGTGACGCCACGTGAATATCTTGGAAACATCATGAAACTTTGTCAGGAGCGCCGTGCCGAGCAAACGGATATGACGTATCTTGACGAAAATCGTATTGTGGTAAAATATACCATGCCGCTTAATGAAATTGTGACGGACTTTTATGATAAGTTGAAATCACTCAGTGCTGGATATGCGAGTTTTGACTATGAGGAATCAGGTTATCAATCAGCGGATTTGGTTAAAATGAATATCTTATTGAATGGTAAACAGGTTGATGCATTATCGGTGATTGTTCACCGAGAAAAAGCGTACAATATTGGGTGTAAGCTTACGGCAAAACTTAGAAAAGTTATTCCTCGCCAGATGTTTGAAGTGGCAATTCAGGCGGCTATTGGTGCAAAAATTATTGCCCGAGAAACGGTGTCTGCTATGCGTAAGAATGTGACCGCAAAATGTTACGGTGGTGATATTACACGAAAACGTAAGCTTCTTGAAAAGCAGAAAAAAGGTAAGAAGAAGTTGAAACAAATTGGTAATGTTGAAGTTCCTCAAGAGGCGTTTTTAACAATTCTTGAGAGTGATTAACCAAAAGGTAAGGGTTGTCCCTATGAAGAGAAAAAAGGGATTTTATTCAATATCAGTTGTTGCAAAAATGTTTGGTGTTCATCAGCAGACAATTCGTATGTACGAAAAAGAAGGCTTGATTACACCAAAACGTTCTGCTGGGAATACACGTCTTTTTTCAGAAGACGATGTTGATCGTCTTGAAGAAATTATTAACCTCACGCATAAAATGGGTATTAACCTTGCCGGGGTTGAAATGATTCTCAAGCTTCAACGGAAAATGAAACGTATGCAAAGTGATATGAATAAGCTTTTTGATCAGATGAAGGGGCAGCTGGACGAAGAGTCAATGGTCTTTAAAGATGATGCTAAAAAGCAAGCAAAACGTCTTGTTGAAATGAAACAAGAAAGCATTGCGTTAACTCAAAGCAAACAATCTGGAAAGCCTGTTGATATTGATAGTGAAGAAGAAATTGAAGCACAAATCGTAGACGATTGGGAAATTGATTACGAAGAAGACAAATAATCATTACAAGGAGTAGGCTATGTTTGCAAATCAAGTTAAAACGGCGTTGTTGCTCGGCGCTTTAAGTGGTCTATTTCTTTTCCTTGGTGGATTTGTTGGTGGAGGTTCTGGACTTACATTTGCCTTTATTATAGCTCTTCTCATGAATTTCTTTACGTATTTTTATTCAGACAAAATTGTTTTGAAGATGTATGGAGCCAAGCCGCTTGACCAAAACAAGTTTGCTCATATCTATAGTATGGTTCGTGATTTAACACAGCGTCAAAATATTCCAATGCCAAAACTCTGGTATTTATCAACGCCTATGGCAAATGCTTTTGCAACAGGACGAAATCCTGAAAATGCCTCTGTTGCCGTAACACAAGGTATTCTTGATGTTCTTGATGAACGGGAGCTGCGTGGTGTTCTTGCGCATGAGATATCACACATTAGCAATAGAGATATTTTAGTAGGGACTGTTGCTGCAACGCTTGCGACTGCAATAGGGTACATTGCAAATATGTTGCAGTGGTCATTTATTTTCGGTGGTTTCAGCGGAGATCGAGATCGTCGAGGTGGAGGCTTTGGTGCGCTTATCGTTGCTATTTTAATGCCGATAGCGGCAAGTATGATTCAGTTAGCAATTTCACGTTCACGTGAATATCTTGCAGATGAATCTGGCGCCAAGTGCTCACAAGATCCGTTGGCACTTGCCTCTGCGCTTGAAAAGCTGCATTATGCAAGTGCACAACAACATCTTAAGCCGAAGTCTGCCATGCAGGCAACAACGGCGAGTTTATTCATTGTTTATCCGTTTAGTGGTAAACAGTTTGCTAATTTATTTTCTACACATCCCCCAATGGCGCAGCGTATTGCTCGTTTGCGCTCAATGGCTGATCGAGGCGAGTAGTTATCTTCTTCTACGGGCTCTACTGCGAGATCTACGACGGCGTGGTCGGGGAGTAGGTTTTTTTTCTTCAGGTTCAGGTATAATGTTACGTTTTTCAAATTCTACAGTGACGTCTTTATGGTTACGTTTTTGTGCAATACCCAGGGCTGTTTTTCCTTTTCCTCCTCGAGAGACAATACTGTGATCTGCTCCATTATCCAATAGATAACTAGCAATTCCCGCTTTGCCTTCTCGTGACGCAAGAAAGAGCATAGTGAAATCTTTATTATTAACCTCATCTAGGTTGATTTCATAGGTTTCATGAAAAAGTTTTACTATTCCTAGGTGTCCTTCTCGTGCAGCTAAATGCCCAGGTGTATTCCCATGAATAGTGTTTTTTATTGCAAGTATATCTTTTACATTAATACCTACCTCTCCAGCTTTACTAAAAGCTTTTTTTATAGTAATTTCTTTTCCTTCTCGTGCAGCCAAATGCACCGGAGTGTTCCCATCATAATTAACGATTCCCAGTTGTTTTCCTTCTTGCACAAGAAGTATAGCTACCTCTGTTCTACCTTCTTTCATTGCAAGGTGAAGAGGTGTATTGCCGTGAATGTTTTGTGCTTTT
>JAUIHA010000036.1 GCA_030432505.1 bacterium
TACCTTTTCTAATGACATCATGGTAGACAATTGGGCACCTATTAACGTACATGCGCAAGGGGGATACATTAAATCTGTTCTTAAAAAAGATGATCCTTCTATGAATCTTGATTATCCGGCAGTCCAATTTTCAATTGCCTTTGTCAGCATAGGAGCACGCAGCCTAGTATCACTTTACTTTCCAATGTTTGTCGTATTTTTAATCGGGCTTTTGTCACTAACTATTGGTATATTTGATTTTTCTCGCCTTGGCATGATTGTTTCCTCTGTTCCGATGCTGGTATTGTTCAGAATGGTCATTGATTCTACTTCACCTCCCGTTGCCTATGCAACACATCTTGATTTTACGTTCTATCTCCTGGTTTTCCTGTCACTCATGATACTTTTTATACAAATGTTTATTGTTTTAGAAGGTCAACGCGTCAAAGATCTCGATAAAACCGTTAAAGATGAAGTTAAAAATAAATTGAAAAAAATAAATACTATCTCCTTTTATAGCTTGCTTATTTTACTCATTGTATTGATGTCCTATAACTTTTTCAGATAAAAAAATAGGGAAATATTTTTTTTGCAAAGCTTGACAAAACTTTTGAATTTTCCTTAACTTCTTGTATGATCGTTTGGTAATTTTTTCATAGTGGAAAAGAAAAATTTATTAAATTAATTCAAAATGTGGAGGAGAGAAAAGAGAGAAAAAAAGATAAAAAAAAGGGAATGTTTATCTTAATGTATGTGTGTATGTTTTTAACGTACATGTTTTGAAAGGGAGTAGAATGAGTAGATTCTCTACAGGTGGAAGCCTGAAAAAGTTCATGTTGCTTGGTCTTTTAATTTCGGCACCAATGCTTAAAGCTGTGAACGGTACTTTTGATAACCTTACTGCAAACGGTCGTTTACGCGGTAACGCGGAATGCCAAATGCGTGGAACAACTACTATTGGTACATCAAGTACACCACAAACATTGACTGCTTGGGGTAACGCTACTTTCAGAGGTAACGCTATTGTTGGTACTTCATCTGACAACTCTAATCTTACTGTTTGGGGTGAAACATCCCACTTTGGAAACAACGCGGTAGCGGCAGGACTAGTAGGAAACGATGCATGTAAACAATGTGTTTATGGTGTAGTTGATTTTGATCCTCAAATCCATCAGCTAGCTCTTCAATTCTGTGATACAACTACTGGTAACCACGGTGCAATCGCTGAGCTTACTTTCTGTTCAACAGTTACATGCGATGCTCATCCATACCACGAAGTTGTAACTATCCAGAAATTCCCATGCACTTACGTAAATCCTCATGATGCAGCAGAGTGTATCCAATCAACAGCTGTGTATATTAACGAAAGCAGCAGTGGAACTATCTCTGCAAATGACGATGACGCTCTTGAAGAAAACTTCAGATTAGATGGTCTTAACAGAATGTGTATTGGTTTAGCTGATGACGACGAAGCAACTTTCTATCAATGGCCATCATGGCCTGCTACTGACGGGCTCAGCAACCAAGAAAAAGCTCAACTTAAAACTCAGCCAAACGTTGGTGGACACACTTACTCATGGGAAGAAGGTTGCCTCTTCTACAAAGTAACTGGTTGCAATCTCCTTGATGTAACTGTTACAGCTACTCAAGACGTTGCATTCGATCTTCTTGAAGCAGCATCAGAGTACCTTGCAAACCTCATCACAGAAAACACTGCTGATGAAGATGCAAGAGATGCAGTTGCTCAAGATATCATCGATCTTGGTGATGACTTCCTTGACATCCTTCTTGACCTTGTTGATGAAACCAACAACAACGCAAACCCTAACGATGCAGCTGTAATTGCTATCATCGATTCTATCGAAGGTATGAGCATGTCTCTTTCCTTAGATAAGATTATTGCAGCTCTTGCAAAAGCTAAAAAAGACAAAACTATCGATTCATTACATCGCATGATTAAAAAAAATGCTAGAAAGTAATTGAATCTTTAGCTTTTAGCTAAATTAAAGAGGCGTGGTTTTTAAAGCCGCGCCTCTTTTTTTGTTTCAACATTTTCATTCTAATTCTACGTATCAAGTCAAGCACATAGGCTTAACAGTGGTGAGATATAACCACACCTGCATGATGTCATCCTGAATTTGATTCAGGATCCAAATATTTTTTCCTTTTTCATTTTAAAAAATAGTTCAGTCTTGATTCATTCGGAAGAGTTACCCTAATACAGATTTATTAATAACATATCCATTCAGTCATTTTTTATTTTGATCCGGGGTGACGTCAGTCAATCTGCGCTACCCATTTACTAGATAATCAGATTATCCAATTATCAAACTTTCATTGGATTTACCCACAAAAAAAGAGCGCACCAAATAGAATCCGGTACGCTCTTTAAAATTAGTGGAAAAGAACAAGTTTATTTCTTCTTAACAGCCTTCTTTTTAGCTTTCTTCTTAACCGGCTTTTTTGCTGCTTTCTTTTTAAATGGTTCTTTAACAAGAGCCTTACGCATTACATCATCAACATTGTCTGCATAAATGATTTCAAGATTATCATCAAGCTCTTTTTGGAACTCTTTAATGTCCTTTTCATTTTCCTTTGGAACAATCACCGTTGTTTTACCAAAACGTGTTGCTGCAAGAAGCTTTTCCTTCAAACCACCAACACCTAGCACACGCCCACGAAGCGTCACCTCACCAGTCATCGCAACATCACTACGAACTGGATTTTTGGTTAGTGCTGAGACAAGCGCTGTTGTCATGGTAATACCAGCAGAAGGACCATCTTTGGGAATTGCACCTTCAGGGATGTGTACATGAATATCTACGTCAGAGTAGAAATCCTCTTTCAATCCTAAATCAAGTGCACGAGAACGTGTATAACTCATTGCCGCCTGTGCGGACTCTTGCATCACTTCACCAAGCTGACCGGTAAGCGTTAAGCCGCCCTTACCATTAAGCACCGTCACCTCAATTTCAAGAACATCACCACCAACTTCAGTCCATGCAAGCCCCGTTGCAAGACCGGCGATATCTTTCTTTTTCTTAGAAGTATCTGGACGCTTAAATGGTGCAGCCTTAAGCCATGAGTCAATTAAGCGTTGCGTAATTTCAATTTTCTTAAGCTTCTTATCTTTCAAAAGTTTTTGAATAGACTTACGCATAAGCTTTGCAACGAGTTGTTCTAACTGACGAACACCCGCCTCTTTTGTGTATTCTTCAATGACTTTTTTCAATAAATCATCTTTGATGACAACTTGGTCTTCCTTCAAGCCATGCTCTTTGCGTTGTTTTGGTAACAAGAACTGCTTTGCAATCTCAAGCTTTTCATCATCGGTATATCCAGAAAGATGAATCACTTCCATACGATCAAGAAGTGGATATGGAATATGATCAACAACGTTTGCAGTTGTAATAAACATCACTTTAGAAAGATCATACCCAACTTCTAAGAAGTAATCTGAAAATTCATAGTTTTGCTCAGGATCAAGCGCTTCAAGAAGTGCTGACGCCGGATCACCTCTAAAGTCAGCAGAAATCTTATCAATTTCATCAAGCACCACAACAGGATTCGTAACTTGTGCTTTTTTCATCGCTTGAATAAGTTTACCAGGCATTGCACCAATGTATGTTCTTCTATGTCCACGAACCTCAGCTTCGTCACGCATACCACCAAGTGAAATTCTCACAAGCTTTCTGCCAAGTGCATCAGCTACTGATTTTGCAAGCGATGTTTTACCAACACCTGGAGGACCCGCAAGACAAATGATTGGTGAGCGCTTCAACGCATCACCAGCAAATTTACGTGCCGCCAAGAACTCAATAATACGTTCTTTAGGTTTTTTCATACTTGCATGAGAAGCATTTAAAATCTTTTCAGCTTGCGCAATGCTTACCTTATCAGTTGTTTGTTTGTGCCAAGGCAAACTGATAATCCAGTCAACATAATTTCTGCTCACTGAAGACTCAGGAGATGTTGGCTGCATTTGCTCTAAGCGTTTTAATTCGCTTTCAACTTTTTCCATTGCTTCTTTTGGCAATTTACATTTTTTTGCCTTCTTACGAAGCTCTGCAATCTCTTGTTGGTAGTCTTCACGACCAAGTTCACGCTGAATAGCACGCATTTGCTCAGTAAGGTAATAATCACGTTGATGTTTTTCAACCTGACTTTGCACACGCTTACGAATATTTTTTTCTGCTTTTAAAATTTCAACTTCACTGCGAAGAAGCTTAAGAACCTTCATCGCGCGTTTTCGTATATCTATAAGCTCAAGTACTTCTTGACGCACCTGGAAGTCTAAGTGCATCTGCACAGCAATAGTATCAATGAGATAGTCAAGATCCTCAGGACCTTTAAATAGTTTTAATACATCGCCCGAAACTTTTTCATTAAGATCTACGAACTCTTTAAATAATGAATACAAGTTACGCCAGAGTGCCTTTTGGTCAGCTTCATCTTCAATTGGCTCAGGAATCAAGTCGTTAACCATTGCACCCATGAAACCTTCACCTTCAACAACTTCATCAATTTTAGCTCGTACCGTACCTTCAATTAAAATCTTTAAGGTACCATTGGACATACGTGCAACTTGAAGAACCACAGCACGGGTTCCGTAGTGATAAAAATCATCTTCCTTTGGATTTTCAATGTCAGTTGATTTTTGTGCAGTAACAAATACCTGCTTGTTTGAATCCATAGCAAAATCAATTGCCTTAATGGAAAACTCACGCCCCACAATAACCGGAACAATGCTCTTAGGAAGAGCAACCAAGTTCTTCAACGGAAGAATTGGTAAAAACTGCTGCTTTCCTTCCATAACGGAATGCTCGTTTTGAGCATTTTTTTCATTCTTAATTTCTTCTATCATATCTTCTTTCTTTTTCATCAGCTTTCTATCTGCCTTAAAGTGAGTAAGAAGTTAATTATATTTTCTATATGAAATAACACTTAGGTGTTACCGTACCGAATATATCGGATACATTTTTGCTTTTTTACCCAAGTAAACAGGTCTATTTTCATGTCCCTAAAGTCTACGTGAAAAAGCAAAATTCGGCAAGAAGAAAGAAAAGGGGGTTCATTTAATTAAAATTATTTCGTATCATTACTGTAAGATGATCCAAAAACAGTTTCAATAAGAATTGACTTTTAGGCATATTGCCTTATACTTAAAAAGACCTTTATAAAAGCTCGTTTTCGATATTTTTGACATATAAATCATATTTTAGCCATAAAACTTTTACAATGAGAAAAACGATATGTAAATATGAGGTTAAGCTCTTTTAAAATTTTTCAGTTTTTCAATAATTTAGTTTATTAGTTGTAAGTAGCCGTTCTCTCTATTTTGGAGTAGCCATGCTAAGTAAGGTCTGGAGTAAGTTAAGTAGTCTGTGGGAAATTAAAAAGGAATTCCGAACGAAGGTTCTATTACAAGCCCTCACGTTTTTGCTCATGTCAGCGTGTCTTGTAATCTGGAAACCTCTCAAGTATTCGGTCTTCTCTAAAATGGTTGGAGCTTCTATGGTTCCAACGGCAAAGCTCTATTCTTTCTGTTTTCTTATTCCTCTCATTCTCCTTTATTCTCGTCTCGTTGATCTTCTTCGCCGCCACCATTTACTCTATTGTTTCACTCTTGTCCACGGTATTGGCGGAATTGTCTTTTTCTTTTTATTGTCACATCCCGTTTATGGAATAGCAAACACACAAGTTGATACTACTCGTGTTGTTGGCTGGGCATACTACTTTTTCATGGAAAGTTTCGACGCATTTTTTTCAACGTCGTTTTGGGCATTTGCTGATTCGATTAATAATCCTAAAGATGCAAAAAATTACTATGGTATCATTGTATCAGGTTCAAAAATCGGTGGTATCTTAACATCAGCATTCTTGTATTTCACCCTAGCATCATTACCGCTTAATGGTGAATTCGTATTTATTCCAAGAATGTTCCTATTCGGAAGCATCTTGCTCTTCGCTGCAGCATTTAGTATTTATCTCCTCGTAAAAAAAGTTCCTGAAGGGAAAATGCACGGCTATGAGCAGGTGTATCAACTTGAAAAGAAGAAAACCAAGAAAGGCATTGGACCTAACTGGTTCCACTCATGCGTTGATGGTCTTTGGATAATGATTAGAAACCCATACGTCCTTGGGATCTTCTCGCTCGTTTTCTGTTATGAAATTATCATTGTAGTATTCGATTACTATGTACAACTTCAAGCTGACCAGGCATACCCATCAATTGGTGGAATGACCGGTTACTATGCATTGTTTTATCTCATCATGAATGGTATTGGTCTTGCTATCTCATTCTTGGGTACAACACCAATTCTTCGAGTGCTTGGAATTAGACTTTCTCTTATGATTTTCCCAGTTATGTGTCTTGGTATGCTATTTGTCACTATGGCTGTACCTGGAAGTTGGATTTTATTCGCGGTACTTATTGGTCTGAAAGCGGTTAACTATGCATTCAATCACCCAACAAGAGAAGTACTCTACATACCAACAACAAAAGATATTAAATTTAAAGCGAAAGCATGGACCGATGCATTCGGATCACGTATCGCTAAAACGTCTGGTTCAGTACTCAACCTTTTCATGAAGTCATTGCAACCAGCAATCGCGCTCTTGTCTAGCGTTGGAATTTGCATGGGACTCACCTCATTTTGGATTGTTGTCTCATACCTTCTTGGAAGAAAACTTCAACATGCTCTTGATAACAAGTTGGTCATCGGAGAAGAGGAAAAAGAACCAACTGAGAACACAACAAGCACTATGGCAGCAACACAAGAATAAGATAACTTAAGCATAAGGCGGAAAAACACATGCTAAAAAAGTTGAAGGGATCTTTTTTTTCATTGACTGAAAAATATTTGCAAATTGATCGGCATGATTCAATCAAGCTTATATCATTTGCTCTAGGATTCTTTTTCATCATTGGATCATACTCAATTTTGCGATCACTCAAATCGCCAATCTTTATGGCTATGGTTGGAAAAGAATATCAGCCCATTTCACGATTCATCGCAATGGCATTTGTCATTCCCTGTATGCTCATTTATGCACGCCTTGTTGATACGTTCCACCGCAATCAAGTTGTTTATATCATCATTGGTGCCGTCAGTTTATTAAGCTTCGTATTTGCTTTGAGTTTTGCTCATCCGACAATGGGCGTACAAAACACCCTAACATCACCAAATCGGATACTTGGTTGGGCGTTTGAACTCTTCATGGATCTTTACTCTGCTATTGTGATTAGCACCTTCTGGGGATTCATTAATTCTACCAGCACGCCAAAATTTGCAAGTAAAAACTATGGGATTATTGTTGCGATATCACGTATTGGTGGTATTTCAACAACAATGTTTGCTAGCATTGTTACTTCAAGTGCTGTTCTTGCATCTCATCAATCAATTCCACTCTTTACTGCAATTGGAGGTATTCT
>JAUIHA010000037.1 GCA_030432505.1 bacterium
AATTGGTCATTCTGTGTTTGGTACGCTTGTATTTTATTTGAGGATCTGGAAAGGTAATCCAAATCTCATCGACTTCATTTTCACCAAAAGCAAAATCAACCAATTCGATTTGAGTTCTTAAAAATCCAACATTTGGAATGCCTTCTTCAATAGCCGTTTTTGCACCTCTCCAAAATCGGGCGCCTTTAATATCGATACCAATAAAATTCTTTTCAGGATATTTTTTGGCCAATGCAACGGAATACTCACCTTTACCGCATCCTAGTTCTAAGACTAAAGGATTTGAGTTTTTAAAAAAGTTCGTTTTCCAATGTCCTTTGTATTGAAAATTATCTGTAACCAGTTCATCACGTGATGGTTGAATGACATTTGAAAACGTTTCATTTTCGTTGAAACGCTTTAATTTATTTTTACTTCCCACAATGAATTTAATGTTTAGGCAAAATTAAGGAAACAAATTAGTATTATCTTTGTTTTTATGTGCCTTGTTTAAAAATAGAATTACAGTATATTACTGAAATCATTTCAGCTCATGTATAACCAACCAAAGAAACGAATATTAGTTGCACCATTAAATTGGGGTTTAGGACATGCTACCAGATGTATACCCTTGATACAGGCTTTAGTAAACAATCATTTTGAACCTGTAATTGCCAGTGATGGTGTGGCATTGAAATTATTACAAAAAGAATTTCCCGAGCTAGAGACTGTTGAATTACCTTCCTATAACATAACCTATGCAAAGAAGGGACAATTCTTCAAACTAAAAATGCTTCAGAATTCTCCCAAACTAATTAAAGCCATTAAAGCTGAAAAGAAAGCCTTGAATGTTGCACGTGATAAAAAAGTAGATGTTCTTATTTTTGATATCATTTATAAAATGATTGAATACCTTGAAGATCTTCTTCAATCAAAACGTGAAGCTGTTGTTACTTGGAAGAAAACCGGTGAAGCGGTTGTTCGTAAAATCTTTGATATCAAAGGTCTGGGTATTATTGTTGGTTGTTACCTGCGTGATGGCGTATGTTCGCGAAACAGTAAGGTTGAATGTGTTCGTAACAATCAAGTCCTTGGTGAAGGGATGATTAACAGTTTACAGCGTGAGCGTAAAGTGGTTAAAGAAATCCATGCTGGGTATGAATTTGCCTTCATTACCAAAGATGATTTCCAAGATTGGCAAGAAGACGATACTATCATTTGCTATACACAGACTAAAGAGTGAATATCCAAGATATCTGGAAAAAAACAAGAGATAAAAAATCTTTAAGTAAAAGCGAGAAATTAATTTTTCTCGCTTTACTTTTTTTAGAGCCATTCTATAAGTTTGGTTTTTCGATTGTTCTTTTCTTTAAAAAAAAATCAACCAAGAACGTTTCTTTTCCCATCATTTCCATTGGCAATATCTCAATGGGTGGTACCGGAAAATCTGTTATTACACAATTTATAATTAATACATTTAAGCCATTCCAGGGCGCTGTTGTTATGCGTGGCTATAAAGGCAGTGTTGCTCAATCGGGTAAAAATGCCTTAGTGCATGATGGTAAAAAATTATTGTGCAGTGTTGCACAAAGTGGCGATGAGGCATGTATGATAGCACTGCAAACGCAAGTGCCAGTTGTTGTTGGCGCACGGCGCGATACCTCATGCTTGTTATTGCAAGAAAGCAATCTCAACGTTGATTTTGTTGTGCTTGATGATGCGTATCAAAACGTTCAAGTGCACAAAGATTTTGAGATTTTATTGCTTGATGCTCGTTGGCCGTTTGAAAATAATCATTGTTTCCCAGCTGGGCGGTTGCGAGAAAAAAATTATTTGCGTGCTGACTGTATTATTCTGACGCATGCAGATGAAGTTGCTCAAGAATCGCTCGAAAACATAAAACAGCAAAAACTTGTAGATTTCCCGAAAGAAAAGGTTTTTTTAGGTAAACATAAGCCGACCGGTATTTTCTTAAGAAACACCGGTAAAAACGTTGTCGATTTTTTAGTGGATAAAAAAATAATGCTTGTTGCAGGCGTTGGTTCGTGGCAGGGTTTTGAGTCTTCTGTTCAATCAATGAATTTATCCATACAAGAAAAAATGGTGTATACAAATCATCATGACTACACGCATGATGATGTAGAAAAAATAATTGCCACAGCAAAAAGTAACAACCTTGATGGTATTATTACTACGCAAAAAGATTGGTATAAACTTGAAAAGTTTTTGTCGAAAAAAGAACAATTTGTACAAGATTTATTTTTTGTTTTAAAGATTGAATTTGAATTTTTATCACAGCAGGAGTATGCTGCTTTTAGCAATTTAGTAATGAAGGTCATTGGGAGGAAGGGCTGAAACGATAGGAGAGTATCGTTTTTTGCAAAAGGAGTAGGTTAGTGCAAGCACTTGTACTTCGTCATATTTTTTCGTTTATTTTTTCATCGTTACTTGTATATTACCTTGTGCCACTTTTAATAAAGTCGGCCTATCAATTAGGTTTTTTAGACAAGCCTGATGGGCGTATAAAAGTGCACAAAAAGCCCGTTCCATACTTTGGTGGTGTGGCGGTGTATTTAGGTTTTGTGGCGTCGCTTGCGCTTACGTTTCCATTTGAAAATACGGCGTTGTGGTTGCTTTTAGGTGTAACATTATTGCTTTTTATTGGGCTGATTGATGACTTTAAAGTATTAAAGCCCGGGCAGAAATTTTTTGGGCAATTTATTGCAGTATTATGTTTTTTAAAAGGTGGTTTTTATTTGAAAACAACCTTTTTTTCTTCTGCGCTTAACTTATTTCTTTCCGGTTTTTGGATGATGTCTGTTATTAACGCCTACAACCTTGTAGATGTGATGGATGGTCTTTCATCAACGCTTGCGCTTGTTCCAGCAGTTACCTTTTTGGGCCTTGCCTTATATCTTGAACAGTATCTTGTAAGTCTACTTTTAACTGCGTTTATTGGCGCGGTTTTTGCTTTTTTCTTGCACAATAGACCGCCGGCAAAAATTTACTTGGGTGATGCAGGAGCGCTGTTTGTTGGTGGTTTTTTATCAGCAATGCCGCTACTCATTAATTGGAGTGGTAAGTCGTGGGATTCATATTATGCCCCAGCAATTATTTTAGGCATACCACTGCTTGAAGTGTTCTTTCTTGTTATTATTCGTACCATGAAAGGCATTCCATTTTATTGGGGAAGTCCGCATCACTTTTGTATTTATTTACAAAATAAAGGGTGGAGTCGTTGGCGGGTATTGCTTTTTTCGTTGATTGCATCAAGTATGCTTTCCTGTATTGCGTTGGCATTCTTTTTTCAAAAAATTTCTTTTTCGTCTATGATTATAAGCAATATATTATTTTGTATTGCTTGGTGTATGATCGTCTTTAGCAAATATTTTTCATTAGTTCGCAAAATCACTCCAGCGTTTTTTCATAAAGAGAAGTATGAAAATAAAGAAATAGCCAAGCACGAACCTCATAGTAATTCATGACTTCTTAGTGATTCTAAAATTTCTGATTTTTTCTCTACTTATTGTAATTGATACTGACTATAATTAGGGTGGTTTGCTATTGGAGCAAAGTCTTGTATCTGGTTGTTGGCAAGTCCTAGCCATGTCAATTGAGTAAGACGTGCAAGAGGCCGTATATCTTGTATCTGATTGCGACTAAGATGTAGTACTGTCAATTGAGGAAGGCGTTCAAGAGGCCGTATATCTTGTATCTGATTGTTATCAAGATATAGTTCTGTCAATTGAGTAAGGCGTGCAAGAGGAGTGAGGTCTTGTATCTGGTTATTCCTAAGGCTCAGAATCTCCAATTGAGTAAGGCCTGCAAGGGGAGGGATGTCTTGTATTTGGCCGTTATTAAGAGACAGATATTTCAATTGAGCAAGGCGTTCAAGAGGAGTGAGGTCTTGTATTTGGTGGTTATCAAGTATTAGTGTTGTCAATTGAGTAAGATCAAAATTTCTTTTTAAGATAGCTTCAATGTTAGTGATATCAGACAGGGGGCATGGCAGATTACGTGCTGATAAATCAAGGTATGTGTTATTGATTTGTAATTGAAATCTTTGGTTAAGTGGCTTAATTCTATCAAGCTCTTCGAGAGTACAGGTAACGTGTGCAATATCGCCAATGTCACCGGCACCAGCTTTGCCATAAGTAAGCAAAATAAATTTTTTAAGGCAAGACAAAAGTTTGTCATCGATTCCGAGAGGGTTTTCTATTCCATTTTGTTTTACTAAATGTTCTCTTACTTGTTCGAGTTCAAAATTTTTACAAATAATTTCAGCAAGCGGATTATAACATACCGTAAGTTTAAGTTCATTGATGATAAACATAAATGGTATCAAGTTATCTTGTTGTATGTTTTGTTCAAAGTATCTTCTGATTTCGTTATTCAAACGGTAATTGATTTGATTAGGCGTGTGTTGTTGCATGAGCAAAGCTTGTGTTTGGTAATAAACAAACGCTAACGTTTTTTTCATTAATTCAATAATATTCTCAGGATGAGGGTTTTGAAGAGTATATTTTTGTTCAGCAAAATTCCCTTGCCAAAATATTTGTAAAAATTGAGATTGACATACTTCGAGATGTGCAGGATTAATGAAAATAGTTTTATTACTTGTTATTACCACCTCCAAGCCAGTTTGTGTTCCAACTTCGCAGCGTCTTCGACGTTTATTTAGTTGTCCCAGTTCTTCGCTTGCAGTGGCAGCGGCAGCAGGTTGAGTATTTGGGTTGTTACGCTTACGTTTATTTTGTCCTTGAGGTGCTGATGTAGCGTTTTGCTGCATGGCATTTAGATGAATACCACAAGAAGTGAGTAGTAAAAATAATAATAACTTTTTCATAATAACCCCCATACACCATCTAGCTTTTAAAGCTTCTTAGGTGTCATTTTCTATACAGTTCTACCCTTTCTAGTATAAATTATATTTAATATTTGTCAATTTATCTCTAGGGGCCCTCTAGGAAGTGATTTTGGAGAAATTAGGAGATCATGCCGTATAATTCCTTAATTTCTTTGGGATACAGCTCTGAATCAGGAATTTCAAGAATTTTAGGGGCATTGGTAAATGATTTATCGTTCATGATAAATTTAAATACCTTTAGTTACCTAACGCGAGTTCGATTATTAAAAAAATACAAAAAGCTAGATAAAAGTAGCAATTACAGGTTTGTCATCCCGGATACAGGTGTGTCATCCCGGGCTTTGATCCGGGATCTAAATATTTTTCCTTTGTCATTTCAATCAATCATTTTCTTTTTATAAGGAGTTTCATATTTGGACCCCGGATCAAAGTCCGGGGTGACATCTCGAATGTATGTAACCTATGCTATAATCGATCACGTCCAATTATCGAACTCGCGTTACCTAAAATTATATTTTGTATATATCAGTTCATCTGCATCTTCTAACTCATCATCATCAAACACGAGGCTAGTTATAGGGTTATTTTGAAGTTGATAGTCGTTGAAATTGGGATGATTTATAAGAGGAGTGATATCTTGTATCTGATTGTGATCAAGATATAGTTCTGTCAATTGAGTAAGGCCTGCAAGGGGAGAGATGTCTTGTATTTGGCCGTTATCAATACACAGATATTCCAATTGAGCAAGGCGTGCAAGAGGAGTGATGTCTTGTATCTGGTTGTTAGCAACATATTGTTTTGTGTTGCATGGTGTATGATTGTTTTTAGTAAATATTTTTCACTGGTTCGCAAAATCACTCCAGCGTTTTTTCATAAAAATGAGAAGGCTGTTGAGAAAATTTCTGAGACTAGAAACTAAAAAGGGCTGTAGAAATACAGCCCTTTTTAGTTTCTTAATTTGCTTACTGATTTATGTTGCATATCGTAAATATAAGGTCAATTGCTAATTGATTTATTGGGTTATTTTCAACCCTAAGAAGTCTTAATTGCCTAAGGCCTGCAAGAGGAGTGATATCTTGTATTTGATTTTTATAGAGATGAAGATACTTTAGCTGCGTGAGTCTTGCAAGTGCAGTAATATTTTGTACTTCATTATCGCCAATGTTAAGTATTTCTAATTGGGTAAGGTTAGCAAGCGCAGTAATATCTTGTATCTGGTTACCCTTAACCAAGAGCTCTTCTAGTCGCATGAGTCTTGCAAGTGCAGTAATGTCTTGTATCTGGTTATTGGAGAGCTCAAGTATTTCTAATTGGGTAAGGCCTGTAAGAGGAGCAATATTTTGTATCTGGTTGTTACCAAGCAAAAGATATCTTAGTTGAATAAGTCCGGCAAGAGGAGCAATATTTTGTATCTGGTTGTTCCTGAGCGCAAGCGCTTGTAATTGGGTAAGGTTGATAAGAGGCGTGATGTCTTGTATCTGGTTATTGTCAAGCCTAAGAATTTGTAATTGAGTGAGTCCTACAAGAGGTGTAATATCTTGTATCTGGTTGTTATGGAGAACAAGTATTCTTAATTGGGTAAGGTTAGCAAGAGGCGTGATATCTTGTATCCGATTGTTATAAAACAGAAGTTCTGCTAATTGGGTAATAGTACAATTTCTATTTAGAATAGCTTCAATGTTGGTAATATCTGATAAAGGGCATGGTAGCTTATTGCTTGATAAGTCAAGTTTGATGAAAGGAGTATTCGTAAATAGTCCTCTTTGATTAAGCGGCTTAATTCTATCAAGTTCTTCAAGAGTACACGTTATTTGTGATGTATCTCCAATATTTCCTACAGCATCTTTACCATACGTAAGCAAAAGAAATTTTTTGATATTATGCTGAAGAGGTTTGCTGATTTTTATCTCTGTAAATGTATCATTTGCTTCGTCATAACCCAACAGTGCTTTTTTAGTCTCTTCTAAGGGAAATTTTTTTACAATAGCTTCAGCAAGGGGATTGTCGCAAATCTTATAATCAACAAAGTCAAGCAATGCTATGAGGTCCAAGAGATTTGCTGGTGTAATGGTGTTAGCAAAAAAGGTGCGTAAATTAGCCTCAAGTAATGTTTGGTTGCCATTAAATACCTTATGTATAGTTTTTTCAATTTCAAGAATGTGTCTTAATAAAGTAATAGACTCTTGATGACAATGATGAGGAATAGTGACGAGTCCGCCACTTGATAGATGTGTTGCGGTATTGAAAAACGTGCAACTTGTGTGTTGTAGAATGTCGTTGTTGATAACGAAGTTATTCTCTGTGTCTGCAAATTGTATGACATAGTCAGTCTGTATTCCTGCTTCGCAAGGTTTTCGACGTTTATTTTTTTGAGCAGACTCATCGCTTGCGCTTGCAGCAGCGACCTGAGTATTTCTAGGATTATTGTTTTCGTTGCGTTTACGTTTGTTTTTATCAGGAACAGCAGTAGCGTTTTGCTGCATGGCATTTAGATGAATACCACAAGAAGTGAGTAGT
>JAUIHA010000038.1 GCA_030432505.1 bacterium
ATTACCTCATATCCTGCAGGTAATTCATCAAGCGCGTCGGCTTTTTTAACTTCACCCGCAAAGTAGTAAATTCTTTGCTTACGGTCACCTTTGAGCTTTACTTCTTTGGAATGTAAGTGATACATTTTACCACTTTTTTTGGACTTTACGCTATATGCCATAGTATAAACCTCATCTCCATGATTAGTATTCTACTTTTCTAGAGACAACTTAGGACAAGCATTTCTTAAAATTCAAGAATTCTTTAAAAAAATTCCCTCGTATAAAATATTTTTTTTGAAAAACGCCTCAAAATAGGACATTTTTGACACAATCCAAGGAGTATGCAATACTATACAAGTATAAAGTTATATTTGTCTCTAACCATTTAGTTTAGACGAGACGTATTTTATGAAAGTTTCTTTCTAATTCATTTCCCACAATACACGCACTGAGAAGAATCATTCTCACATGCGATATATCTTTTATTTCATTTGTATCCGTTCTAACGGAAGGGCTGTTTTATTTCCCTAAAATACCTATATAACTAATCATAGAAAGAATAAAAAAGTGAATAATAAAATACAAAAACCATCTGAATGGTTGAATTTTCTACATACAACAATTAAAACCTTTTCTGGGCAACTTAGCGTAGATAAGAAGTACGTCATAGATTGGCAGATTTCAGATATCATCGCTCCTGAACTTGCTACCATGAAAACAAATGTTGCCAGTCTTGCCGGGCTCGTCCTTGCCCCAGCAGAAGTTGAATTCATAAAACAAAACCCTGAAGCTACTGGTCACGGGGTATTTACGCAATCCTGCACCCCTCTGCTAGAGGCAGGCCCAGATAAAGCCAATTGGAAAGAAATTGAAACAATGGTCCAAAGGGCCATTCTACAATTTTATACCATGGACATAACACGCTTCGGCCAGGAGGTAATTAAGCCACTGCTGGATGACCTATATTTTTTTGCAACGATGAAAAAAGCTAGGAGCAATGAGATTATTGGTTTTATCATATGCTCAATTACACCGGCATATCCACATGGTGACATCAAAATGATTAACTTGGTTGTTGATCCAATCAAGCAGTATTCTGAACAGGATAAGCTGCTCATGAGTTCAATTTTATCGATTATTCCCGGCGTTAAACGTATATTTCTTGGGATTCGCCCTACTAATGCAGCTGTTTACAAGAAATATAGCTCTTGGGGTTTTACCACTGATAACAAGCCACTGCAAGATGATAACCATCAGATAAACCCTGAACATTACAAGATCCTTGAGTACAACGTTGAACATTCAAACGTACTCCAAGAATGTGCTTCAAAGATTGTGCTAGACTAACAATAATGTTCTAATTTTAAAATTAAGCCTCTTTTTACAAAGAGGCTTAATTAGCATATATACAATTTTAATTTACAATTTTTATTTTATTGACCAAAGTTAATGGAATCGTTTAAGATAAGAAAAAATAGTCATTACTGTTTTTAACAAAGGGGAATAGGGAAATGAAACGTAAGCTATTAGTGAGACTATTAATCAAATTCTTGCTTGTATCATCAAGCATGACTGCTCAATGCAAAAAAGAGTGTCCGCAGCTCAAACTCAATACAAAAAACTACGACAAAGCCCAATGTGTAAAGCTCTGTGAACAAAAAGAATTACTTAAGAAAAACTTTGATAACCTCACAGAAATCAAACAATACTCAACATTCGATTTCTTTGAGGCCATAGAACGCAACAATATCCCTCTTGTTCAGAATATTTTACATTCAGGACAAGTTGATATCCAAGCAGTTAACCAACACGGCTCACCAGCTCTTCACATAGCTGTTTTCCACAACCACCAAGGCATGTTACGATTTTTATGCCAACAACCAGGAGTTAACATCAATCAACTCGATAGTAATGGTGTAACAGCACTCCTTCTTGCAAACCTTATGGACAATCCTTTTTGTATGAATATTCTCAGAGAATATGGCGCAAAAAATTAGCAAATAGAAACCATTAGGAAGAGAGACATCTCTCTTCCTAAAAAAAACGATACTCACTAATGAAGAATCTCGATAACAATAAAACACTACTGCCCCTTATTATAATTATTATATCATCTATAATCTTTCTCTATTTCTACGACAGTAAATACCAAGCAAAAGGAAAACGTGTAATTGTTATTGGCGCAAGCTCCGGAATAGGAAAAGCAACAGCTCTCAAACTTGCTCAAGAAGGTTACACAGTCGGCCTTGTTGCTCGTCGAAATCATCTTTTAAAGAAATTAAAAAATCAAATTGGCAATACAAGTTTAATAAAAAAATTAGATGTTACCGAACACCAATCTGCAATCAAAAAACTAAGAGAGCTAATTCATGAGCTTGGTGGACTTGATGCTATTGTTATTAGCATCAGTTCGTACTACGATAGAAATACAAAACAATCACTAGAGAAAGCACGTTTAATATTAAATGTTGAGATGATGGGATTTCTTGTAATGGCAGAAACAGCTAAGCAATATTTTGAAAAACAAGGGCATGGACATATTGTTGGCATTTCTTCGCTTAATGCTATTCGCGGTGCTTCAAGTAATCCAATCTGCTGTGGAGCCAAAGCATTCGTATCAAAATACCTTGAAGGAGTAAGAAATTATATGATCCAAAATAACATTAACATTACAGTTACAGACTGTATGCCCGGCTGGGTTGACGTAGAACATACTAAATTCAGTGAAAAAGAACATACATACCTTGTTGCAAGTACAGAAGAAGCAGCAAGAGATATTGTTACCGCAATCAAAAATAAGAAAAAGGTCGCCTACATACCAAAAATACAAGTATTGGTTGCTTTTATGTTGCAATATTTACCAGATAGCATCTATAACGCACCTTGGTGGAAGTGGCGATAATAATCTTAATGATACGATAACTCACTGAATATAAGTATTGCTCTTCATATATTCTTACGAAAACTCCATCGTTTATAAAAAAATTTTATGCTAGCTTATCCTTAAGCGAAAATCATCTGCTCAAATATTAGGAAAAGGAAGGTAGCATGCTCAAAAAATCCCTGTATTTCTTCTTATTAAATTTATTCATAACAAGCCTTACTAGTTTAAACTTTAAAGAAAAAGCTCTGATCAACAACCATCCTGTATCCAAAAATGAGAAAGCTGCTCTTGATAAGATTTTCTTATCACTCAACTATGCAACAAAAAGTTTATTTGAAGGAGAAGAAACATCACTTTCAAGACGTGAAATAGAAAAATTATTACAAAAAAAATCTTTTTCAATCGTAGAGTTTAGAAAAGAAAACAATGTTATTACAAAGCTCTATCTTACTCATTCAAACATTCCTGGTTATATTATCAAAGCAGGTTGTGATAAAAAAAACCCACGAAATAATATTGTACAAGTAGTTATCGCAGACAAAATCAATACTATTGTATCAGATCATGGACGCTATTTAAAAATCAAAAGAATAGAAAAAATTGAAAAAAAGTTATATCACCGCATTGGCCAACCTAAAGAACTTTTAGATTGCAACTACCTTATTCTATGTCCTAAAATTGAACCCATCTCTCACAAAGATAATCTTGTTCTTGCCCCAGAAATCCTAAGAGAAATAAACAATTCCTCTCGAATTATTTTTAATATCCTACAACTCGGCACTCCACGCCCTGTTTTTTATTTAGGGCCAGAATATCTTTTTGTCACTCCGCAAAAAGCTCTTGCTATTGTCGATACAAAAATTCAAGACCCGAAGTTTCGTGATAAAATACTCGACCTTAGCCTTGAATCTCCCAATGAAAAAGAAAAAGATTTCATAGCATCACACCAAGTCTCTGCAAAGGAAAAAAAAGCATTAGACAGTATTTTTGGAAACCTTAGTTCTGAAGTAGAAAAAATTTTATATGATCCTAGTGAATGGAATATCCCTTTGAAAAAGGTCATTGAAATCTTTAAAAAAGATGGGTTTACTCTTCATAATTGTAAAAATTACCCCTTTGGATATCGCAATGATATTGTTCTGAGTCATGAAAAAATACCTCATTATTATCTAAAAATGGGACTCAAGGAAAAAACACGAGAGACAATCAGCAGAATTATTTGGGCTGATGAAATACTCTCTTTCGTAGAAAACCCAAAAAATAATATCACACATGTCGAAAAAATTAGAAAAAAATTATACCATCGACCAGGGAAACCGCACGATTTACTGGATATTAATTACGTTATCCTTTCTCCTAAAAAAACTGGGCTTCGATATGATAAGGCACCTTGGTCTGACAAACTAGACCAAGATTTGAATGCAACAATATGGCACGTTCTTCTAAGCCCTAAAATTGCTCATCCTTCTCGAGGAGTTATGTTCAATGAATTTGATATAGCTGAAGACAATATATTAATTACCCACAATGGGAAGGCAGCATTTATTGATACAGCTATATTTTTAGAAGGAACGAGAGATAAATGGCTTGATACAGCCTTTGGTTGGGATACAGCACAAATACCGACTTCACAGGAAGAAATGGTTTATTAAGAAACATTTTTAGCGAGGCAACTCATTGAATAAGTCGCCTCTAAATCTATTTTTGTAGATTCTGAATATCTTCAACAGAAAGCTTATTAAATTGGGCAATACGTGCACACTCTTCTGATAACCATGAGCCGAAAATCAATGGATCATCTGTAGAAATAACAATAGGATGCCCTTGTTCTAAAAGCTTGAGTGCTGGATGTTCGTGATAATTTTCTATCATACCAACTTTGACGGCACTACTAATACAAAGCTCCACTGGAATTTTATTTTCACGGATCCATTGTTGCGCCTTCTCACACAAATGAACACCATGACCAATACGATGTGGCTTAATTTTTTCTAATTCTTTAATTTGCTGTTCAGGTTTTTCTTTTGGACTCTCTCCTAAATGTAGCGCTATCAAAAAGCCCTCTTCTCGAGCCTCTGCTAACATATCAAAAATACCAGCAGCATCACCTTCTAGAGAATTATGAGAAATATCAAAACCAATAATTCCCTGATCTTTATATATCTTTGCTAAATTAAAAACATCCTCTGCCTCTTTTGCAGTTGTTGAGCGACGAACGCTGAGCAAAAGCTTCATCTCAATATTGTATTTTTCACTTCCTATGCGCATACCTTCAAGAACCGCCTGAAGATAATCCCCTTTCTCACCATCAAGCTCCTTGAGCCCAGTGCGAATTTCAGCATATACAACATTATCTTGCGCCAGCCTTTTACACAGGGCAACAACACCATGTTTAACTTTCTCATTGGTGTTGACAATCTTACTCGCAAACCCAAATGCAGAAAATATATCGTTGTATGAAACACCTTGAGACACCTTTTTTAGCGCAGCACACAAAGCATCAAAATCACTTGTATCACCGATCTCCTTAAGATACTCAAGCGGCCACGAGCCACCAAGATGCATATGATACTCTTTTTTCTTAATCTGCTTCATTTTCTGAACAAGACGTTGAAACTCAATATCTTGCGCTTGTACTTCAACCACTGGAACCTCTGCTAACATAATTCTCCCTTAATTAAGGTAAGCTCAATAATTTGATATTAGTATAAGTTACGTCAATCCAAAATGTCACCCCGGACTTGATCCGGGTCTAAATATGATTCCTATTTTGATAAAATGAGTAATATTTGGATGCTGAATCAAGTTCAGCATGACATCAATAGCCACAACTTTAGAGTTACTCCAAATTATAAAACTCACACTAATAAAAAAGCCATCTGAAATCAGAAATAACATTCAGATGGCTTTTAACATTTTCTAGCAATAACTTTATGAAAGCTTCATACCACTTTCTACAAAGTCTGTTGGCGCAATCAGCTTAAGACCATTTTTGTCTTTTGCCGTAAGAATCATTGCTTGTGATTCCATTCCCATCATCTTGCGCGGCTTGAGATTAACAACAAACGCCGCTTGCTTATTGACAAGATCTTCTGGCGTAAAATACTTTGCAATGCCGGAAAGCACTTGGCGCATACCAAGCTCACCAAAGTTTACTTGAAGCTTTAAGAGCTTGCTTGATCCTTCAACTGGTTCACAACTTTCAATAGTTCCAACACGCATATCAACTTTAATAACGTCGTCGATGGTAATATAGTTTGTTTCTTCTTTCTTAGCTGTTTCTTCAGACACGCTTTGGTCCTCTTCGTCTTTGAGTTGTGATTCAGGTTTTACAAATAGTGGTCCTTCAGGCTTTACAAGGGTAAACACCTTTTTCCACTCATTCTTGCGCAATTCATCATCATAATTTTTACCCAAGTTAAAGCTACTCCCAATAGCAGCAAGAAGCTCTTGGGACTTGGTTGGCATAATTGGCCAAAGCATAATACCAATGCGGTGAAGACTATGGCAACACGCTGAAATAACTTCAGCAAAAAGTTCTTTATTTTTCTTTGCAAGCTCCCATGGCTTTTGCGCATGAAAAAACGCATTAACTTCTGAGATAAACTTCCAAAGTTCAGCAAGTGCTACGTGGTAATAACCCTTGTTCATTTCTTCCCAGTAAAAACGATATGCTTCTTCACACTTATCACGCAAAATTGCTGATTGTGGTTCCCACACTTCTGGCGCTTCAACATTTACTAAATTGTTTTTAAGCGCAAGTGCAAGCGTACGATTCAGCAGGTTTCCAAGATTGTTAGCAAGGTCTGCAGTAATATGCTCTTCAAGACCTTTGATACTAAAATGTCCATCTTGGGTAATTGGAATTTGTCTGAGTAGGTAATAACGAAGTTGATCCACACCGTACCAATCAGCAAGCTGTTCAGGATCAACGGCATTACCTTTTGATTTAGACATCTTTTTATCATCAATCAACACGTACCCATGAATTAGCAAACGCTTTGGCAATTCAATACCTGCAGCCATTAAGAATGCTGGCCAGTAAACAGCATGGAAACGAACAATATCTTTCGCCATTACATGCACATTTGCAGGCCACCACTGTGCAAAGTTCTCTTGTGATTGCTTATCATTTTGTCCATAACCAACCGCACTAATGTAGTTATTAAGGGCATCACCCCACACATACACGGTATGGTCAGCATCACCAGGAAATGGTATTCCCCAGCTCACACTTTTTTTCATGCGAGAGATACTTAGATCGCGTAATCCTGATTTTACAAATGAGATAACTTCATTCATACGCTCTTTAGGCGTAATAAAGTTTGGATTTTTTTCATAGAATTCTAAAAGTTTATCTTCATATGCGGAAAGGCGAAAGAAATAACTTTCTTCAGAAACTTCACGAAGTATACGATCACAACTTGGACATAGATAATTACCATCGTCGTCTTTAGTGCCTTCAGACTCTACATTGACAAACGTTTCACAT
>JAUIHA010000039.1 GCA_030432505.1 bacterium
GCTAAAATTCGGCGTGCTTGTGTAAGCCCCTTTGCCTGCATAACTTCTTGAATTGGTTGCACCCCGTGGTCAGATGTAAAGGCAAAAAGTGTATTTTCTTTTCCATAGGTGTTTTCAACATAGCTCATAAAATCGCCAATTTGTTTATCAAGATGATACAATAGGTCAATTACTTCAAAGCTGTCTGGACCATAAAAATGTCCAAGTAAGTCGAGGTTGCTAATGCACAGCCATAAGATCATTCTGTCATTTTCATCAGGCTTAAAATTGTTTTCAAGACAAATTTTACCAAGTTCAAAAACTTTTTCTCCGGCGTTAGGTGTTTTTAGATAGAGATCAAACGGCTTTTTCTTGGAACGGTCAATGGTAATTTCTTTACGCTCAATCATACTGAAATCAAAAGAACTGTTTTGATAGTTTTTTATTTGGGGAAACTTGTAATACTCACTGTCTTCTGGATGGAATGTTTTCCAGGTTACCGATTTGAGGTTCTTAAAATTTTTGTCATTGAATTCTTTAGCCCATGAAGGCATTTCATCAAAATATTTTTTACTCGAGGTAAATCCTCCATTGTCATAGTCAAACCAAAAGGCCTTTCCAAGCCGGTTTGCAACAGCAATTCCTGCACGTGGTTTTATGGTGATGCTAAAAACTTTATTTTTTTTGTTGTCTGTTGAAAGAAGGGCGAACTGATCAGAAAGTCCATCAACTCGAGTTAATCGAGGTGACTTGAATTTATCTTCGTAGGTGTCACCATTTTTAAACACGGGTGCTTGCTCTGAATAATCATTTCCGTATGAGATTCTTTTTCCTTGTTTATTAAACCAATCATTTCCAATAACACCATGGTCTTTTGGTAGGGTACCGGTACTGAGTGCATGATGTCCGGGCGCTGTTTCAGGACTTCCGTGTGCATGAAAAGCGTTTTCATAAACAATTCCTTGGTCGAGGAAGCGTTTAAGGCCATGTTTGAAGTTATTGCGAAGTTTGGTGATATACGAATAGGCAAATTGATCGGCGATCATTATGATGGTTAGTTGAGGGCTTTTCTGAGGAGCGCAAAAAAGTGCCTTACTTGAAATCAAAAGTGTAATAATTAATAACATCCGTATGATTTTTTTCACTTACTATCTCCTTTTTTTATCAGAACCTTTTTTGCTAAGGTCACTATAGCTTATGAAAAAACCAAAATTAAAGATTCTTGAGGAATCTGCTTGATTATAGAATACTAAAAGCAGAAAAGATTTTTAGGAGAGATTAGTCTATGAAGAAATTACTAGTATTGCTTGGAATGTTCCATGTTTTTTCGTGTATATGTGCGTTAAATGTTTCATTTGATAATTCACTTGCAAACATGATGGAGCGCAAAACATTTACTCTGCGTGTTGAGTTAGATGAGTTTGATGCTGGTGTATATCACGAATCGCTTCGTTTTTCCATTGATGTTGCGGGTATAGAGCTTAAGCAGTGGCATGCTTCTATAGAGCCAGTGCAGGGTGAAGGTTCGTTATCTCGTAATACCGGTACGCTTTATAAACGACCATTTTCTGTAGATATTTTTTTTAGTGGTGAAGCGGAAGATGAAATTACGTTAGAAGAAAGAGATTTTTCTGGATGCAATGTGTATGTTTCATGTTTGTTACAAGGGCGTGATGGTCGGAATTACTCAAAAAGTTTAGCAGTGCCGTTTCCTAAAAATGAACAACATTTACTTGCGCACAGTCAGCAACCGGTGCATGTTGCACAGGCACAGCAAAGTGCATATCAAACTGAAGATGCATCATGGAAGGAACTTGAAACACCTGATGATGAAGAAAAGCGTATCTTTGATCAGTTGGTATTGCTATTTGGTCAGGTAGCACTTTTAATGAAGCGTGTTTTAACGTCAGACCTATTTGCCTGTTTTTACATTTTGCTCTTTGCATTCTTTTGTATCAAGGGGCTTAGGCGTTGGATACCTCAAGTTGCCAATATGCTGCCTCGTGGCCTTATTAATTACCATCGTGGCCGTATATTTTTACGCTATGTGATGTTTGGGGGTGTTTTCTATATTTTACAGGTCTATTTACCTGACGATTTACTGTTGATGTTTTTGGCCTGTTTCTTTTTTATCTTCGGTATTTTTTGTATTCGACCAACGGCCTATTCTTCCACCTTTATGGGAAAACTGAAGCTGGTGCTGGGAATTGTCTTCTTGATGCTTGTAGTACCGCTGTTAACCAAGGCATGGCTGATTCATTTTGATAAATAGCTGATTTTTTTGAAAACTGCCTCTGAGAGGTCTTTTCTCATTATCTTGATAATTGACAATTTGAAATATTTTGATATAATGGGAGTATATAGTTAAAATTAAGATAAAAATGGGTCTTAGTTGGGGGTTATTCTATATGAAGAAATTTTTTAGTTTTTTATTATTATTTTCGCTTATTTTTCAGGCAAATTTTCTTGTTGCTACTGGAGGGAGTCGGCAGGGATCTACTCTTCTAGGTAGATCGCAGGCTAGTACTACGTCTAATACTATAAGCTCTAACCCTCGTGCGATACCTGCTATGGAAGAAAAACTTTTATCTGGAAAGTTGCAAAAATCGGTACGCATCTTTGTTTTATATATAAGGTTTTTCCACAAGATTCCTAACGATGAATTCTATCAAAATTATCGAAAAGCACTTTATGGTGACAGTGATGGAATCCAGCCGTTTGTTGAACTTGTTGATTCTATATTTGATCAACATGGAAAATTTTCATTAGATTATAAGCAGCTTAGTGAACTTAAAGAAATGAAAAAGAAACTGGATAAATTTTTTAATGAAGTTGAAGGAAAAATTTCTCAAAAGAAAGGAAAAGAAAGGTGTGCTGCGATTGAGCAATATTGTTTAAACCCACAGGGATCTGATAGGTGTGAAACATGTATTAAAAATCGTGACACTTATGATAAGTGTGAGCAGTGTACTGATCATAAAATTAAGCTTGCTGAATTGCTTAAGAATCACGGTTCAAAAGAAGAGAAAAAACAAAAGAAAGATGTTCAAGAAGCAAAAAAAATTAGGAAAAAATTGTGCGAAAACTGTGAGAAGCATGCTAAGCACTTGTTTAAAATAAAGTGTAAACAGTGCATAAAAAACATTAAGAAGCAAAACAAACCAAAAAGTAATACTATTGATTCCCTAGAAGACGGGCTATTAGCAAATAAGGTATGCAAAATTGTAGGATGTAATAATCCCACTCCAATTCAAAGAATGTTTGCCAAAATATATTTTTATAGTTTCTATTGTAGAGATCTTTATCCAAATAATGAGTTAAAACAACTAGTAGATTTTTTAGTCCATTGTGATGGAAAGCATGGTGGCAGTGATAATGTAATATTTAATTTACTTGTAGTTAGTGTTCCATCATTCAAATTATGTTTTCTGCTTGCTACGCCTATGAAAAAATTTTTAGACGGAAAGCAGGAATTTGATCTTAAAGACTTACTAGACATTTCTTTCTTGCCAGATTTTAATGAATCTGCTCAACAGAGATTGTATGCAAGAATTAGACTGGAGGTTGAAAAGAAGCAACTGAGTGTTGATGAAAAGAAAGAAATAGCAGCGCTGATAATTAAGCAGTTGGACGATAAGAACAAGCTTTACGGTGATAATAAAGGTTATCGCCTTTGTTCTCACATATACAGAGATCTTATTTTATGTGCGTTACATTGTGACTTAGAGAGTCTTTGTCATAATGGAGATGTTAATATTGTTTTAGTTATGGACGATCATCTAAAGGGAATAACTTTTGCAAATAAGTCAGGAGATTTCCAGGGTGGTCATTTTTATAAAACTGAGACATGCGACGTTCCTAACAACACTCGCTATAAATATTCCGTAAAGGTCAACGGTTTAGGGCGTGATGGATTAGTGGGCGTGACATGGAAAATAGACGACAAAATTCGTCATTGTTCAGTTGATCATAAAAGTAAAACTTCAACACTTTTTCCTAAATGCTTTGACGCAGATAATTTTATCAAAAAATTGTCCGATATTTGGAATAAGTTAGCACTTTGCTTTGAAGATATCGATACGGATGTAATGGATATTAAAGATGGAGAATTTTCAGCAAAAGTAATAGCTGGCGTGGATTCAAGTAAAAATTTGAGAAGTATTAATTTTGAGATTAGTGACAAACATGTCGCTTATTGTGGGGACAAGGCAGAATGTCCTTATCTAAGTAAAAAAGTAAACTATACGATTTGTTTCATTTTTGACGATATTAATGGATCTGTGTTACATACAATTAAAACAGTATTTCCATTCTCAACTTAGTACCAATTAATTATTAAGATGAGTGAGGGCCTTAGAGCTGAAGCTACTGTGGAGCTTGTTTCTGAATATATTGAGCATTATTTGATAGCAAGCCGGGCAGCAATCTAGATTTTCCTCATTACTAAAACAGAGATCTATGCATTCAAAGTGAAATAGATGGTGGTGAATGAGATTCTGAGGGCATACTTTGTACTGTGATTTAGTAGATTGATTATACTGATCAATATTGATTAATTCTTCACTCAGGGGATTAATACATTTTGGAGCTAGGCACATTTGAGCTGAAAGAGATGGGCTTGCAATAAGCAAGCATGCGAATAAGGCGAGTATTGATTTTTTCATAGTATTTTCCCATGTGTGAAGTGTCTCATATACCCATGCTGATATGAGCATAGCATGGGACATTAATGAATCAAAAAATAACGGATATTCTAGGGTTTTTTAGATACTTGATTCATTTTAATTACTACTATGAATTTTTAGAATAAAAGAGGCCTGCTTTTTACTGCAGGCCTCTTTTATTAGAGCTTATATTTGTCAGAAGCGAATTTGTTCTTTTCGTTTTCTCGCTTATGATTTTTATCTTTTTGTTTATCTTTTTCTTTTTTCAGAAGTTTTACCATTTTATCAATGGTATTATCAATTGCGATGTAAAGATCTTCACATTCATCGTGTGAATCAAGGCTGTAGTTAGGTGTTCTTAAATGCAACTGAGCTTTGTTGTATGCGTGTGTTTTGTGACCTTCAATGTGAAGTTCAACATTGAGTGGTGTTGCATTTTCATCTTTGAGGAAATCCGTAATTTTTTGGAGTTTTTCTTTTGCATGCTGTTCAAGAGGATCTGAGTGAGGCATATTTTTGAAGGATATTTTTATGTTCATGCAGTTCCTTTCGTTTCTACCGTGTTCGGTATTATAAATAACGATGGGACATTTCTTGATAAAATTGATTCCCAAGGTAACTTTCTTTTGTCGCATTACTCTTAAGTATATCCTGAATACTTCCAGAAGTAACTACTTTTCCATCAATGATGACATAAACCTTATCGGCAATTGAAAGAAGCTGATCAACATAATGGTCTGAAATAATCACACCCATGCCATGCTGCGTTGCCATGTTTTTAAAAATAGTCTTGAGTTCATAGATTGATTTTGGATCAACACCAGCAAACGGTTCATCAAGCATAATCATTTTTGGATGCATTAAAAGTGAACGAATTACCTCAAGCTTTCGCTTTTGTCCACCTGAGAGTGTTCCTGCTTGTTGGGTGAGTGGTGTAGTTAATGAAATTTTTTCAAACCAGTCATCACGTTGCGTATTAAATTCGTGCTTACTTTTTTTATGCCAGGTGTGGTGATAATGGTATACAAGGTCAAGGTTTTCACTTACACTCATTTGCTGAAAAATAGAAGGATGTTGTGGTAGATACACGAGTCCTTCTGCAATGCGCTTATGAATAGCCCATGAGTTGATGATGTTGCCATTGAGCGAGATACTATTTTTTTCTACTGTGGGCTTAGGAGCTTGGTATAAACCGGTAACAGCTTTTAGCAGTGTTGTTTTCCCCGCACCATTTGGTCCCAAAAAAGCGGTAACCTTTTCAAGGCCTGCAGAAAAAGAAATATCATGAAGTATGGTTCGTTTACCAGCGGCATAACTAAGATTTTCTACATGTAGGAATGCTGACATGTCTGCCTACTTCTTTCCTTTTACGTCAAGTTGAATAGGGCACCCACGAAGATCATAATGCTTACGGATAACATTTTCGATAAAGCCAAGCTGAGTTGGACCAAACCACTGTGGATAGTTAACGGTCAATACAAAGGTTGGAACTGCAGCTTTAATATTTCTGATTTTATGAACTCTGAGAAGTTGGCGTTTGTGATACATACGTTTTTTCTCAAGTTCACCTTTAAGAATTTCATCAACATGTGCTGAGTCAATTTCTTGGCTACAACGTGCAATAACTTTTTGTACTTCGCCAAGAACCTTACAAACGTTCTTTTTAGAAAGACATGAAATAGCAATTTGTGTTGTTTTCTTCAATACGAAATTGTAGCGATCCATGCTTTGTTCAAGAAGCATTTTTGTATAGTCGTCATCTTTAATAAGGTCAACTTTGTTGTATAAGATGAGGACAGGCTTTTTCATTTCTCGTGCATAGAAGAGAAGTTTTAATTCTTGGTCACAAATTTTTCCAGCAGAGGCATCAATCATCAAAAGAACAATATCTGCTTCTTTAATTGAACGAAGAGAGCTTTTCGCCATTAAGGTTTCAAGATCTTCATTAATTCTGCTTTTTCTTCTCACTCCTGCAGTATCAGTAATCTGCATAAGTTCACTACAGAAATATACATTTTCCGAAACAGTTTCGCGGGTTGTCCCAGCGACAGGAGAAACAATAGAGCGTTGCTCGTGAACAAGTAGATTCATGAGTGATGATTTACCAACGTTTGGTTTTCCAATAATGGAGATATGATATTGTGGTAATTCAAACTCAAGGTCTGCTTCTTCAGGAAGAAGGTCAGTCACTTTATCAAGTGTTGGACCAACGCCAAAACCGTGAAGTGCTGAAACTTGCGTCATATCATCAAAACCGAGTTTATAGAACTCATGAAGGTTGTCTTCAACCGCGGTTGAATTATCAGCTTTATTAAGAAGAAGAAAGACTGGTTTTTTTACTTTGTGAAGTGTTTTGGCAATGAGCATGTCGTTTTGCGTAATACCACTTTTTACGTCGCATACAAACAAAATAGCTGATGCACTTTCCAAAAGCTTAAGAACTTTTTCTTGAATCTTTTTTTCAATTTCTGAAGTTGTACGCTTGAAAGAGAGTCCGCCGGTATCAATAAGATTAAATGTCTTATCGTCCCAGGTAACGCGTTCTTGCATGTAGTCCCGAGTTACACCGTCTTGATCGAAGACAATACTTTTCTTTTTGCCGGTGATTCGATTAAACAAGGTCGATTTACCAGCGTTGGTTCGTCCAACGAG
>JAUIHA010000040.1 GCA_030432505.1 bacterium
TTATTCCTTGTATTTTTAGTGCTTGTCGGTTGGTATGGAATGAATCAAACGCATGAACAGATAGATGAATTTGAAGATAGAAGAGAGAGATCCCTGGAGGTTTAGATAAATTCAAAAACTACCTAGAAAGATCCTATGAAACTCAAAGCATTAGCATTTTTATTAGTATCAATTTTTGTACTAAACAGTTCGTATGCACAGCAAGCATCGTATGAGATGAAGCAAGATCATGAGGCAAAAATTGCATATGGTGACGTTTGCAATTTTTGCGTGAGGAATCTAGTGAATTTTCATTGTCTACAGGATTTGCAATAATAATCGCTTTAGCTGGAGGTATTGTTGTGAAGTTAGGTTGCGAGTATGATGATCGTTATCGTAATATTGATCTTTTCTTTTGTCATCCGGCGGGTGAGAAATTATAATAAAATTCTTTGAAATAAAATTTATGAAACAGAAATAGTTAGGGTATAAGAAAGGTTACCATGAGGCTCAAAGTACTAGCATTGTTATTAGCATCGATTTTTATCTTCAATGTTTCGTATGCACAGCATGCACCATACACCTTCGTGAAGCAGTTGAGTCAGCAAGAGCAAGAAATGTTGGCTAATGTTGTACAAAAACTACAAGGCAAAGAAAATATTACTGCGAGTCAAATTAAAGAACTCTTAGCTGAAGAATCAAGCGAAGAATTGGTAATGTTTATAGGAGTATTTTTGCTTTCCGCCGGTATAATTGGTTGTGCGGTAAAATGTCTCTCACAAGATGCAAACCCAGTTAGAGACTTTGCAAATCTTTTATGTTGTCAAATGTTTGCAGAAAGAACCTCACCAACAGCCCACGAAGCGTCATTATCAGAAAATCCATAAGAAATTGCGAAAGAAAGATTACCATGAAATTTAGAGTTTTACTTTTTGTATTGGCTACATGTTTAGGTTTTAACAGCTCATACGCATTGCACGGTGTAAATAATCCTGTGGCGCAGTTAAGCAAGCATGATCAAGAAAAACTGGCTACTGTTTTACAAAAACTACAAGGTAAAAAAGACATTACGCCTGAGCAGGTTGCGCAACTTTTAATTGAGGAGTCTGATGAGGAGGGTATCCCATTGTGGGCTTTGGGCATTACGTTACCTGTGGGGTTAACCTGCATAGTAGGACTTCTTGTTGGAGCATGCTGCTGGATGGTGTATTGCAATGATAATAATGATAGCGATCCATTTACTGATGCCGGAAATCTTTTATTTTGCAGAGCGTGCGTCAAAAAAGAGAATCAAAATGAAGTTTAAGATCTTACTTTTCTTGTTTGCTACCAGCTTAGGCTTTAATAGTTCATATGCACATCAGATGCCACAAAATCCAATAGTGCAATTAAGCCAGCATGATCAAGAAATGTTGATTAATGTTTTACAAAAACTACAAGGTAAAAAAGACATTACGCCTGAGCAGGTTGCGCAACTTTTAATTGAGGAGTCTGATGAGGAGGGTATCCCATTGTGGGCTTTGGCGATAACACTTCCGGCTGGTCTTTGTTGTTTGGTTTCTTTACTGGGAGTAGCAGTTTGGTGGCAATTTTACTCTCCTGATTGGTGCAATCCACTAGGAGCTATTTATGAGTATTATGATGGTGTACGGTCTAGAAGAATGGATTCTAAGACTAAACAAAAAGGCGGCTATACAGATGATCTTGAAAGCCAGGTTACTACTGATTAAATGATAGAAGAATGATGAAGAAATTTTCACGCATATGCGTTACGAAGACGCTTCGATCCAACAGAAACGCAGTAATTACCTTTTGAATTGAAATGAGTTGACGATAGTGTTAAATATCTTTATGCTTTTTCTCCTTTCTTGATTTTTAAAATAAGATCATATTATCTTTGGCAAAACACAAAATAGGGAGAGAATAGTGCAGCAGAAAAGATATATAATGCTCGTCTTCTCATTTTTTTTATTGTCATTTTCATGTGTGTATTCAGCACAAAGACAACGTTATTATTCTTTGCGAGAGCAACAAGAACTTACAGAATTGTTCAAAGAGATTCAAAAATATTCTCATGAAAATAATGAGTTTTGTGGTCTTCCTGCTCCGGATTCGCTTTCATCTAATCAATTACTTGCTATGCTGGCCGCTACAGGATTAGGCGCAATAATTTTAGGATCGTGGGTGATTATTGATTGTTGTTATATTCGTAGGAACTATATACCGTGTGCATCTTCTTCAGGTGAAGGTGAGGGTACAGGGTGGTGGCCATCTGGTAAATAGAAAAGATTTAATGTATGGAAAAAAATAATGAATTATAAAAAGCAGATAATACTCGTTTTATCATTTCTGTTGTCATTTTCATGTGTACGTCCTGTCCACGTACAAGATCATGTTAGTCTTCAAGAACAACAAGAGCTTAAGATGCTACTCAAGGAACTTCAAAAGCATGAGTCTGTATTAAAAGATGCTGAGGATAGTGAGATGTTTTCTCAGAACGCTGTTGTGAATATAATAGCAACCACTGGAATGATGCTTTTATTTTGGTATTTTTGTGATGTAGAAATGCCAGGTCGCAGAGATTATGTTTGTATGGATGGTTGTGCAGGGAGCATGGATTATGCTTCAAAATGTTGTCAGTCATTTTTTAAAGAATAGTACCTAGAACTTCAAAATATCACCCCGGGCTTTAGTCCGAGGTCTAATAGTTAAATAAGGAGAGATATGTTAAAGAGAGTAGTAGTATTAAGTTTTCTTTTATTTGCTTCTTTACATGCGCATGACGGCCTAGTGGTTGATCATGCAAAAGATCAAGCATTATTATCATCATCTCTTGAGCAGCTTGATGAACAAACGCTTATGCAGCTTAAGCAATTTATTCATGAGTGTCATAGTGATAAAAGTATTAATGAATTTCTTTCGAGTAAAGGATTGAGAATTGCATTTTTATCTTCAGTATGCACTTTGGCATGTTTGGCAATGTGGTGGTTAGCCCACGGTGATGTGGTTGCAGAGTGCTGTGTTAAACAGGCTATTGCCTCATCAACTGGTAGTTGCTGGGACTCAGAAGTAGACTATAATACTTGTCCTGGAGAAGGGAAACTTTAGTATATGAAACTAAGTAGTAAAGTTTTTATCATAATCTTATATTCATTATTTTCTATTTTTTTTCTTCAGGCAAATGTTGTACAACAGTCGTGCAAGTTGACCACAAGTGAAGTTGAGCTTCTCAAAGAGTACATTGCAACACTTGTGATAGAACAAGAACATTGTGAAATGAGTTTTCTTTCTTTTGAAGTGCTTGAAAATCTTGCTAATTTAATTGTGTTCGAGTTAATTGAACATGCGCCAGAGTTAATTACTTATTTCATGACGCTTTTGAGTGAAGCAAAATCTTAGAGAGGAGTACTATGAAGATTATAAAAACAGTGGTTTTAGCGTTAGGGCTTGTGATGACAGCAAATGTTCATGCTGATTCAGCTAGCCAGTTCTTATTAAAACAATCAGATATTCAACGATTACAACAACTTGATGAGCAAACACTTAAAGATATTCAAGCATTAGCAGAAGCATATTTAAAAAGTGATCAGCAACATGTGGAGGGGCTTGCGGTGAACCCTGCAGCTGCTTTGCATGAATTTAAAATGCTGGTTAGCAGTCCGGGTGGTTTAATAGTAGTAGCAGCATTAATTTTTAGTTTGATTAAAATTGGTGAACTTTATTATTAATAAGATAGAAGTAATAAAAAAAAGCGGGCTTCAAATCGAAGCCCGCTTTTTTTACGTTTAATTACTTATTACGTTTACGCTCATGAGGAAGTAAGAATTTCTTTCTCAAGCGAACGGATTCAGGAGTTACTTCAATAAGCTCATCACTGTTAATCCAATCAAGCGCTTCTTCAAGTGTCATAATTCGTGGTGGTGCGAGTTGAATTGCATCATCAGAACCGGATGAACGCATATTAGTAAGCTTTTTACCCTTAGTTGGGTTTACATCAAGATCGTTATCTCGACTGTGCTCACCAATGATCATACCTTGGTACACTTCTGTAGTTGGCTTAATGAATAAAACACCACGTGCTTGAAGTCCATCAAGTGCAAAACCAAGTGCTTTACCATTTTCCATGGAGATTAACGCACCTTTAATTCGTTTTGGAATATCACCAGCATATGGTTCATAACTTGCAAAACGGTGACTCATCATACCAGTACCACGAGTTTCGGTTACAAATTGACTTCTGAAACCAATTAAACCACGTGCAGGTATTTTGAACTCAAGGGTAACTTTGTTAGTACCATGCGGTGTCATATTCGCAAGGATTGCTTTACGTTTACCAAGCATTTCCATAATTACACCTTGATACGTATCTTCAACATCAATAGTCAAAAGCTCAAATGGTTCGTGCTTTTTACCATCAATAGTTTTATAAATTACTTCAGGAGCTGAAAGTTGCATTTCAAAACCTTCACGGCGCATTTCTTCTACCAAGATTCCAAGGTGAAGCTGTCCACGTCCTGATACTTTGAAGGTATCACCAGTTTCAGTATCTTCAACGCGAAGCGCAAGGTTGGTTTTTAATTCTTTATAAAGTCTGTCTCTAATTTGACGTGAGGTAAGAAGTTTACCTTCTTTCCCTGCAAATGGAGAATTGTTAACGGAGAAGTTGATAGAAAGTGTTGGTTCATCAATAGAGATGTATTTAACCGGTGATGGGTTTTCTACATCACAGATGGTGCTACCAATAGTGAGTTCTTCTTCAAACCCAGTGATCGCAATAATATCGCCAAATTGTGCTTCATCAGCTTCAACTCTGTTAAGACCTTCGTATTGGTAAAGCTTAGTAACTTTAATTGCTTTACTTACGTAATCATCTTTACAAACAACTACCTGTTGACCAAGTTTGATTGATCCACTAAATACACGTCCAACACCAATAATTCCTAAGTAATCGGAGTGATCCAAGTTTGTGATAAGGAATCGAAGCTTATCATCTTCTTGTTTTGGTACAGGAATTTGTTCAAGAATAGTTTCAAATAATGGCTGCATATCACCGGACATTTTGTCTGGTGTGCGGTTTACAAAACCCATTTTTGATGAACCATAAAGAATTGGGAATTCAAGTTGCTCTTCTTTGAGTGCAATATCTAAGAAGAGGTCATTAATTTTTTCTTCTGTACGCTCAATGTCAGCATCTTTACGGTCAATTTTGTTAATTACTACAATTGGCTTGAGGTCAAGCTCAAGTGCTTTTTGAAGTACAAAACGTGTTCCTGGAAGTGGACCTTCTGCAGCGTCAACAAGAAGAAGGAAACCTTCAACCATTTGTAGTGTACGTTCTACTTCTCCACCAAAGTCCATGTGACCTGGGGTATCAACAATGTTGATTTTATTATCGCCAAGGCGAATAGAGGTATTTTTTGCAAGAATGGTAATACCACGTTCTTTTTCAATATCACCAGAGTCCATAACACGGTCAGTGTCTTCAGCGCTTACAGTTCCAGATTGCTTTAAGAGTTCGTCGACCATGGTTGTTTTTCCGTGATCCACGTGTGCAATAATAGCTAAGTTTCGTACGTTTAATCTTTGATTAAAGCTCATTTCTTTGATTCCTTTGATACAACAACTAATGCTAAAGTTTTCAATTTCAGTAATAAAATCTTTGTCATCCTGAACTTGATTCAGGATCCAAATAATATTTCCTTTTTGAGAAGGATTATATTTGGACCCCGGATCGGAGTCCGGGGTGACATCTTTAGAATAAGATAGTCAACATTATGTATGCAGCGCATTCCTAAATTACTGAACCTACATTTTACCACAAGGTGGAAAGCTAAATAAATTTGTAAAAAAAATAGTGAAAATAAAAGCGCTCGAATCATGCTTTTTGCACGTCAACGAGCGCTAAATTTATTTCTCAGTATATGCTACCGAAAGCTTAGTTGCTGTGGTGAATAGCACAGTAAGGAATAAGAGCCATACTACGTGCTAAACGAATTTGTTGTGCAAGCTTTCTTTGATAGAAGGGACTGTTTCCTGATACACGTGAAGGAAGAATTTTAAAACGTTCAGTCAAGAAAGTCTTGAGCAATGGAACGTTTTTATAATCCAACTGTTGTGCAAGTTCAGGGTTGCCTGAAAAGCGGCAATGTTTTTTTGAAAGGTATGATTGTTTTCTTACTTTTTTCTTAAGAAGACGTTGACTGATACGTACTTTAAATTTCTTTGACATAGTTTAATTCCTTCTAGATGTCATCCTGAACTTGATTCAGGATACAAATCATTTTTTTATGCTTCAGTTTTTTCTGACTCGTCAGCGGAAGGTGCTTCTTGAGCTGGCGCTGCTGCTTTTTCTGCAGGAGCTGCTTCGGCTTTAGGAGCTTCTTTACTTGATTTTGAATCTACGCTATCAAGCAAGTTTTCAATTTTTCCGTTATCAAGTCCGCTTGCTCTGCTGCTATCAAGAGGCTCTGGGCGTTGATACTCAGAAGGAGCATTTGCATCAAGCTTCACGTTTACGTGACGCATAACGAATTCATGACATTTGATTTTTAAGAAAGAATCAACTGCGCCAATAGTTTTAGCGAGATCAGTTTTAGGAAGTTCATAGCGTGCAAGAATGTACACACCATAGCTGTTTTTTCTTACTGGGTAAGCGAGTCTGTATTTACCCCACTTATCAAAAGTAGTAAGTTTTCCGCCAGCTTCGGAAAAAATCTTCTCGAAATTGCTTTCAAGATTTCCAAGCTCATCATTGGTAATTTCAGTGTGAGCGAGCATGAGTGTTTCATACTTTAAAGTATTCATAAAGAGGTTCTCCCAAAATGTTTTGAAAAACAGTTTTTACGTCTAATAGGGGAGATAGGGCCAAATAATGGCTCTACTGGTACCTATTGTTACTTTAAAGTCTATCAAAATGCTGATTTTTAACAAGGAAATAGTTGAATAAAAGCCTATAAAACCAAGGATCTCTCCACGTTAGCCCTAAAGCTGCTGTGGCAGATGTCATCCTGCTTGTCCGTCGTAGCCACCTGGGCGTAGACTGGGAACTTGATTCAGGAT
>JAUIHA010000041.1 GCA_030432505.1 bacterium
GCGAAAATCAGGAGGGCAATGCTGTTGCTCAAGCCCACATGCCCTGCTGGAATGATTTGTTAAGTCGTTATCCACATACGTACCTGCATGCTTCAGGTGACCATGTCGGTCTTTTGCCTGGAACTATTGGTAATTCTGAAGTTGGACATTTGACTATTGGCGCAGGAAGAGTAATCAAAAGTATTTTGGTGAGGTTTCACGAAGCAATTGATAACGGCAGCTTTTTTCAACATAAGCTACTTCTTAAAAAACTGAATAATCTAAAAGAGCATAATAAAGCGTTGCATCTCATGGGCCTTGTTTCTGATGGCGGAGTGCATAGTCATGAAAAGCATCTGCATGCTTTAATCAAACTTGCGACACAAGTTGGCATTGAAAAAATTTATATTCATGCATTTCTTGATGGTCGTGATGTTCCTCCGATGTCCGCTGAAAAATATTTACAGAGGCTTAAAGGTGCAACGCTTGCAAGTATTCATGGACGCTTTTATGCAATGGACCGGGATAACAATTTTGATAGAACACAAAGAAGTATTGATATTTTGCTTGGCAAAGGTGATGCGGTTGATAAAACCTGGCAGGAAGTTTTGCATGCTCAGTATGAGCAAAAGATCACGGATGAATTTATAGAACCCACCTTGTTCTGTGCTGATGGTATTGTGAAAGAGGGTGATGGTGTTATATTTTTTAACTTTCGGCCAGATCGTGCACGTCAGTTGTCGCAATATTTTTTAAAGCAAGACGCGTTAAATCTTTCATTTTTTATAACAACATCTCGCTATGGGAAAGAATTTACTAACGACGTATTGTTTGAGCGTGAAGAGATTACCGATACTCTTCTTGAGAAAATTGCCAAGCAATACCCAGACGAGAACATCTTTGTAATCGCTGAAACTGAAAAATATGCGCATGTTACGTATTTCTTCAAAGGCATGCGTGAAAATCAGTTGCTTAGTGAACAGCGTGTGCTCATTCCATCGCTCAAGGAAAAAAACTATGTTGAGCATCCAGCAATGTCTGCACCTGACATTACACAAACAATTGTTGAGTCGCTAACTGAAGATCCTGCTATTTTTTACTTGGTAAACTATGCCAATGCGGACATGGTTGGTCACTCCGGAAACTTGCAGGCAACCATTAGAGCATGTGAGTGTATTGATAAACAACTTAAGATTTTATACGAAGAGGTTGTTATAAAGCGTGGGGGAATACTCTTTGTTACCGCTGATCATGGAAATGCCGAGGAGATGTTTGATGAAAAAAGTGGACAGTCAAAAACAGCTCACTCATTAAATAAAGTTCCGTTTGTAGTTGTTGGTGATGTTTCGGAGAATGTTTTGCAGGCATGTATTGGACTAGCAGATGTAGCACAGGTTATTCTTCGTTTTATTGAGTAGCTTTCGTTTTGAAGAAACTAATTGTGCAGCCAATAAAAAATATTGAAAGAAATGATACCGACACACCAAAGGTAATAATATTTTTTAAGCATAGCGCAATAACGCCTGTACAACTCAAGATAGCAAGTTTTGGTATCCATGATGAAAGAGTGGATTGATGCTCTCTTTTTGTTGCCTGGTATGCCGCACATGATGTGAGTAGGTGTGAAAGATACATGGCAAACACCGTCATGTTTTGCAGGGGTATCTGGCTTTGTGTAATTGTAATGATCAGTGCTGCAATGAAACCTTCAATACATAAACTTACCCATGGTACATGATGACTTTCTGATACCTTTGTTAAAAATTTGGCAAAAGGGAAATGTCCGTTGCTGGCAAGCGTGTGCATATTCCAACAGTTAGTGGTAATCATAGAAAATGATCCACCAATGATTGAAGTGAAAACAATTGCATTCAAAAGTTTTCCAAATAATGACTGCCCAGGCATAACTTTAAGACCAAGCGCAAGAAGTGATTCATGTGATTGCATAAGCTCGGGCCCTAAAACGCTATAGAGGCATAAACTGAAAATACCGTAGATAAAGACAACGGAAGTGAACGCAATGATAATTGCTTTCTTAATGTTTACTGTAGGGTTTTCAACAAAGCTTCCAACACTACAAATTACTTCAAAGCCCGCATATGCATACAGAGTGATGGGGATGAGTTGTACAAGTGATGACCCTGTTGGCAAGGTGCTACTGAAAAAGTTTGGTTCGAAATAGAAGAAACTTAAAATGAAAGTAATAACAACAGGAACTGCTTTTAAAAAATTAAAAAAGTATTGTGCTCTGCCGCCTAAACTAAGGCCACCGATGTTTAGGAGAATGAGTATTGCAATAACGCCGTAGTCTAAAAACAGCGTAGGAATATTAGCAAGAGCGGGTGTATGCTTTTGTATAAATGCGGTGAATGCATGCAAAATAAAAACAGCCGAAACAGTTTTTCCAATGAAGTAGCTCCATCCACTTAAAAAACCAAGAGGTCTATTCAGGTATGTTTTACTGTAAACATAAAGTCCACCTGAAACAGGCAAAAAAGTACTGAGTTCTGCCATGCTTAAGATGAGTGGAAAAATTAATGCTGCAGAAAAAATATAACCAAGAAAACCATATTGACCAGCGGTTATGGTGAGTGCTTTAGGATTTAAAAAGAGGCCTGCACCGACAATGGTGTTGGTACAAATAAGAACGGCAGCCGTAAGGCTGATTTTTTTTTTCATGATATTTCAAACTTGGCTAAATTTTTATATTTTTCACCTTGTACAAATATATTCTTTTGCCTAAAGCGAGCAGGCATCCTGTAAAGAATATCGAAAGAAATGAAAAAGATATACCAAATTTAATGATGTTGCGTAGGCATATGGCAACTATTCCTCCACATACTAAAATAGCCAGGAGCGGAAGCCATTTTGGAATAATAGCATTTTGATCTTTTTGCACCGCTTTGTATGCAGCAATTGATGTGAGAAGAAATGAAAAATAAAGAGCAAATACAGACATATTTTGCAAAGGTAACTGTGCACTACTAATCATAATAATAAGCATTGCAATACATCCTTCAATCAGCAAACTTACCCATGGAACATGTTTTTTGCTTACTTTTGCAAGGAATGTTTTCCCTGGTAAATGGTTGTTATTTGCAAGTGTGTATAAATTCCAACAGTTGCTGGTGAGTACGCAGTATGCACCGCCAATGATTGATGAGAAAACAATACCGTTAACAATTCTGCCAATTGTTGGATTTCCGGACAATGCTTTTATTCCGAGTGAAAGTATTGGAGCATTTGTTATGAGCAGGCTATTGCCAAGTGCACCGTAGAGTAGAACGCTAAAGAGCGTGTATAATACAATAACTGAGCTGAATGCGGTAAGAATTGCGCGTTTAATATTTTTGGTCGGATTTTCAACTTGTCCGCCAACAGAACAAATCATCTCAAAGCCTGCAAGTGCAAACAGAGAAATAGGGAGTATGCCGATCACGTTGCGCGGAGTCGTTTGTGTGAAATCAAAAAGAGAAGCATTGAATAATTTGAACCCTGCAAAGAAAACAAAAAGAATAGGCAGTGCTTTGAGGGTTGTGAAAAAATATTGTATTTTTCCTCCTGTTTTCACGCCGAGCATATTAATAATGGCAAGTAAAAGTATCGTTGTCGCATCAAGAAGATACGTTGAAAAGGGCGCTAAGAATACTATTTTCGATTGAAAATATGAAACGAATGTATGGACAAGAAAGCCGACGGCCACACTTTTTGACAGAAAATAACTCCATCCCGTTATAAACCCAACAGTTGAATGAATATACGTTTTGCTATAAACATACAGGCCTCCTGAGACCGGCTGCAATTTTGCGAGCTCCGCAAGACTCAAAATATACGGAAAAATGATGATTGCTGCAATCAGATAGCCAAAGCAACCCAGTGCTCCACTGAGTCGTGTGAGCTCTTTTGGATTAATAAAGAGTGATGCCCCCACAATAGTATTGAGGCAGATGAGTGTCGCCCCTGTGAGGCTAATTTTATGGTGAGGCATAGTTTTCCCAGTAAAATTGTATAAAGCCTAGTGTTTTATTTCTATTTGTATGTTTTTATTATACATTAATTACCGAGTAAAAATGAAGGAAACCCCTTTATTTTAGGGGTTTTAGAGTTTTTCTGAAAATGAAAAGGGGCTAGAAGCCTCTTTTTGCTTTCATGATGAAGAGCATTATTGCTGGCTTTATAAAGAAATCACCTATGAGAAAGGGATAAAGCCCGATTTGAAGGAGGTTGTTGAATGGGACAAAAAGTGCGAGCTGGCTAAGAGCGAAGGCATAATAAATAGCATTAGCTATGAGCAGTTTGCCTAAAAATGAAGGCAGAGAGCGTTTTCCTGTACTCATGGTAAGCATAAGAAACATTGCTGCCAAAGCAAATCCTATCAGATAGCCACCAGTTGGGCCCATGAGGTGTCCTATCCCGCCTCGCATAGCGGTGAAGAATGGCGCTCCAATGATTCCTTGCCCCAGGTAGGCAAAATAGGCGTATACACCATTCCATCCAAATAAGAAGACACAGGCAAAAATTGGAAGAGGATGAGGATAAATAGGTACAAGCTTAAAGGGAAGAGGTATGGTTAATTGGGCACATAGAGCATAAATCCATGATAAAACCATGATAAATGCAAATGAATAGAGCTTGGATTGATTGATTTTATCTAAAATTGCGAGATAAATTTTTTTTGTTTTCACCCTTGTAATCTCCTGGTTTTTATAGGGTTTTTTTGTTTTTTCAGGTTAAGTTAACCTAGAGATTATCTTTTTTTGCTTGTGATGCAACCGCCCCCAAAAAATATTTTTTCTCAAGATTTGTTTACAAAACGCTTTTCTGCTTTTATTATTTCAATCTCTGTATATAATTTTTGTTATGTGTTGGGTTACAATTTTTCTGTTTTATGGGAGCAGTTCATGGAACTATTTACCTATTTGTTGGTGTTTCTTTCGGTTGGCCTGGTTGGAATGATCTTTACCGGGGCTATTTTCAAAAAAGTTACAAGTTTTGAAAATCCAAATGAGCGGGCTGCTCATATTGCGCAATTGATTCGTAATGGTGCAATGACCTTCCTTCATAAAGAATACTCTATTCTTGCTGTTGTGATTACTGCAGCATTTATTATCCTCAGCATAGGATTTAACCTTGCTGCAGCATTTGCTTATACCTGTGGTGCATTGTCATCAATGTTTGCTGGTTATGTTGGTATGAAAGCTGCTACAAGAGCTAACGAAGCAACTACTATCGCGGCAAAAGAACAAGGTGAGCGTGCAGCATTCCTCACTGCCCTTCTTGGTGGTTCAGTTATGGGGTTTGTAGTAGCTAGTCTTGGTCTTCTTGGACTCGGCGTAATTTTCTATCTCTTCGTTGGCGCAAGCAGAATTGAATTTATCAGAGTTCTTACCTGCTTTGGTCTTGGTGCGAGTTCCATTGCACTCTTTGCTCGTGTTGGTGGTGGTATCTATACAAAAGCTGCTGACGTTGGAGCTGACCTTGTAGGTAAAGTTGAAATGGGTATTCCTGAAGATGATCCACGTAACCCTGCGGTAATTGCAGATAACGTAGGTGACTGTGTTGGTGATACTGCTGGTATGGGTGCAGACATTTTTGAATCATACATAGCATCAGTTGTTGGTTCCATAGCACTTGCTCTTTCAGCATTTCCAGGACAACTTCATTATATTTCATTGCCTATTATGCTTTGTGCTATTGGTCTTGTTGCTTCTCTTCTTGGCTTAGCATCATCATTCATTTTTAAACTTAAAATTAGCGCGATGCTTCATAAAGCAGCGTATGTTTCTATTGCATTTTTTATTGCTGGTACGTACTTGTACTTGTCAATGATGGGTATGGACCTTACACTCTTTGGTTCAATTGCGCTTGGTGCAGCATCAGGTGTTATCATTGGTCTTGTAACTGACTATTACACAAGTGGTAAGCCAGTTAGAGAGCTTGCTGAAGCTTCAAAATCCGGCGCGGGTCCAAACCTTATTTATGGTTTCTCCATTGGTTTTGAATCTATTGTAATTCCAGTATGCTCCATTGCACTTATCGTATTTATTTCATATGAATACTTTGGTGGTCTTTTTGGAGTATCACTTGCAGCTGTATCTCTTCTTGCAACTGTTGCGATCACTATGTCAGTAGACGCATATGGTCCTATTGCAGATAACGCTGGTGGTATTTCAGAAATGTCCGGCTTTGGTCCAAATGTTCGTGCAATTACCGATAAACTTGACTCACTTGGTAATATGACAGCGGCACTTGGTAAAGGTTTTGCTATTGGTTCTGCTGTATTTGCGGCGCTTGCTATGTTTGCTGCGTACGCTGAAGAAGCACAAATTCCACACCTTGATCTTAAAGACCCTCTTATTATTACAGGTCTTTTCCTTGGTGCGACTCTACCTTACTTGATTTCAGCATTAACTATGCGTTCAGTTGGACGAGCAGCATGGAAGATGGTTTTAGAAGTTCGTCGTCAATTCCACGAAATTCCAGGTGTTATGGAAGGAACAAAAGAGCCTGATTATGAGCGTTGTATTGATATTAGTTCTCAATCAGCAATCATGGAAATGCTTCTTCCTGGTATTATTACCATCTTAGCTCCTATTGTTATAAAATTTGGTTTTGGTGCAAACGGAAACATGGCACTTGGTGGCTTCCTTGCTGGTGCAACAGTTTCAGGTGTTGTTCTTGCGCTTACTATGGCTAACTGTGGTGGAGCTTGGGATAACGCGAAGAAACACATTGAAGCAGGTAACTGCGGTGGTAAAGGTTCTGACGCGCATAAAGCTGCAGTTGTTGGTGATACTCTTGGAGATCCGTTCAAAGATACTTCAGGACCCTCACTTAACATTCTTATTAAGCTTATGTCAGTGATCTCACTGCTTCTTGCAACTGTTTAATTGCAAAGAATGTTTTAAAATATTTTAGGGATAGCATTACGCTATCCCTTTTTTTATAAAAAGT
>JAUIHA010000042.1 GCA_030432505.1 bacterium
AGTCATAGATGGCACCAATAGTATCAAGCTGACGCTTAAACGTCTCAATATTTTTTGCGGTACCAGCTTTTGGATGAATACCTTTTTTAATTGCATCGTTTTCAGCAGGCAGCCCAAATGCATCCCAGCCCATTGGATGAAGTACGTTATACCCTTCTAGAAGCTTAATACGAGAATACACATCAGAAAATACATAGCCTTTCCAGTGCCCCACATGAAGACCTGACCCTGAAGGATAAGGAAACATATCTAAGCAGTAATATTTTTTGCCTGATTCTGTAGGCTTTGTTTTAAAATAGGGATTGTCTTTCCAACGTTTCCGCCATTTTTGTTCAACTGCTTTAAAATCATAACTCATGGTATTTATTCCTTACCTTCTAAAAATATCTGTATGTGGCTTTAGATCTTACTTTTGCCTGTTTTCTCTTGAAAATTGACCGAACTAATTATATAGACTGTTGAGCTTAAACTACTAATAAAGAACCCGCTAATCGGGATAATGATAATAAGAGACCAAAATGAGGAGATGCTTTGCAATAGATCGACATATAAGAAATGTCTATCATGGTAAACCTTCTAAATAACGTAATCTACTTATTAAATGACTGATTTTACTGTAACAAAATCTTATTTAAAAGGCAAAGCCACATCATCTCTTGAAACTCCAGAATTTTCTCTTCGAAAACTTCTTTCTTTGTTTATAAAAAAATTACAAATAATAAATTTTATTGACTTAAATAATGGCGATTCTGTACAGTTAGAATAACAAAGAAGCGCATCAAACAGGAATTTTCAGCCAGAAACTTCTATCAAATTTAACTAAGGGAAAAGCATATAAAACACTTTTATAGGACAAAAAGGGGAACTAGGGATGAGATCAAGAAAAATTCGAGTGCTTCTTACACTCATTGTCTGTAGTTGGCACACTGGGATTTCGTATGCACAGGCGGAATGGACTGTTCTCATTTTTGCTCAAGCAAATAACTCTCTCCACAACTTTGCCCACAAAAATTTCAATGATATGGCAACATTTGGATCAAACAAAAAACTCAATTTGCTTGTTCAGTGGCATCAACCCAAACATGAGGGAACCTGGCGTTACAAAATAAACAAAGGGAAACTCAACCTGGAACAATGTATCAAAACCCCAACTGATGGAAGCAACGTCAAAGACCTTGTAGGCTCTATGCAGTGGGCAGTACAGAATTATCCAGCAAAAAAATACTGTTTAATTCTTTGGAATCACGGCCTCGGCATTATTGACCCTGTATGGGGAAATACTTCAATGCGCATTAATCCTCATGCTCTCAGAGAATCTCCTCGAATTCAACTTGCAGGAATCACACAACCAGAACTTCAGGCACAAAATCTCGATTTGCAGCTGAGCTCAACACAAGACAACATTGCAACTATGAACACACTTCACCACCGAGGAATCTTATTTAATGAACGCACAAAAACATATATGAATAATCAGCAACTCTCAAAAGCTCTTTCTGAGATCAAACACAAAGTCCTAAAAAATAAAAAGATAGATCTTTTAGGAATGGACGCATGCTTAATGGCCATGGTTGAAATTGGTTATCAAATTAGAAATTATGCAAATTATCTCGTAGCATCACAAGAGGTTGAGCTTGCTTACGGTTGGAATTACAAAACACTTACTGCAAGCCTTCATTCAGCAACGCTTTCTCCAGTACAACTTGCACAGTCAATTGTAACGTCGTATGAATCACTGTATAAAAAACAGATTCAATTTTATACGCAATCAGCCATTGACCTAACCAAAATCAATGATCTTAAAACAACAATTGATAACGTTATTACCAGCTTTGCATCATGCGCGCTCGCTGACCCGCAAGGATTCAAAACAATGCTAAAAAAAGCCCGCAACTCTTGTCTAAGGTTTAGCACGGCAAGCTATATCGACTTGCATTCATTCTTTGATGAAACGCTCAAGCAAGCAGGAATTACGTACGAAAGAAATAAGAATATTAATAAAAACCAAAAACTAAAAAATGCCGTAAAAGAATTAAAGCAATCGCTTCAAATTGGTAAAGCCATGATTGAAGATACGGTAATTGCTCACACAGCAGGAAGATATTATACCAGAGCACGAGGTCTTTCAATCTACTTCCCGGTAAAAAATATCGACCGTTCATATGGACGTACCGAATTCGCTTCCGACAGCCTTTGGTACTCGTTTCTCCAAAATATTTTAGGACGTTAAAGCTTATTTCTCTCTCCCTTGATTGAAGAGCATGTTTTCTCTCTCTAACATGCTCTTCAACTCTTATGATTCCTTCAAATTTACCTAACACATTGCCATCACGCCCCAAGAAATTCTATAGTAAAAGGTAAGTAACTCAGGGGGAAGGGATCCAATGAAAGTCAATAAAAAAATTGTTGTTTCTTTAATGTTTTTTGCTTGCTTTAGTTTTATTAAATCAATCCATTGCCGCCATCAGACACGAGCACATTTATCAGAATGGACTATTTTAACCTACATTCAAGCTGATAATAACTTGTCGCCATTTGCTTCACTTAACATTAATGCCATGCTTGAAGCAACCTATAACGGCAAAGTCAATAAGCTTGTCCAATGGATTAAACCAGAAGGAAACCTTGTTGGGCGTTATAGCATGCAAAATGATGGAAAAATAAGAACAGAAGATATCTTGCCTGTTGCAAGCACAATAAATCATGAAACTGCCGTTGTCGATGCAATGCACTGGGCAGTTAAAAACCATCCCGCAAAAAAATACATGCTGGTATTCTGGAACCACGGCTCAGGCATCATTGATTATCTCAATTATCCAATGCGCCGATTCAACGGACCAATTATGCGTCCATGGCTTGAAATTCCAGGCCTTGCTCCTCGAACACAACGAGGAATTCTCTACAGCGACAATCAAAAGAATTTTATGAATAACATGCAACTAAAAAACGCTCTGAGAACTATTAAAGAAGATGTTTTAGGAAGATCAATTGATATCGTTGGTATGGATGCATGCCTCATGGCAATGCTTGAAGTTGGCTACCAAATTAAAGATTATGCCAATATTCTTGTTGCTTCTCAAAACTCTGAACCTGGCATTGGCTGGATTTATGATGGATTCCTTAAGCCACTTACAAAGCAACCTTCAGAATTCACGCCATACAAGCTTGCACACGAAATTGTTACATCATACAGAAAGTATTACCACAACAAATTATCATTCATCACTCAATCGGCCATCGACTTAAAACTCATCGACCAAACAAAACAAGCCGTTGATAACATTTGTAGAGAATTTTATCGCTGTAAAAGAATTAATGCCGCTGAAACAATCAACACTATGAAGCGAGCTCGATTCATAGCCGTCAAATTCGATACTCGTGCATTTGTTGATTTGTGTTCACTTTTACAAGGCATCATCAAAACAAACAATCTCAAAATTAAAAATCCTAAAAAATCAATGTCATATCACTATATCAATGCACTCAAACGATTTAATAAAAAAGCAGGGATTGCCATAAAAACAATCAAAGAAGCAATTATTGCAAACACTGCAGGAGCCTCTTTTAAACAAGCACAAGGAATATCAATTTATTTCCCTCAGAAGTCAATTCATAAGTCATACAACAACGTAACATTTTCAAAAGAATCTCGCTGGCTCTCTGTGCTTCGAACGGTACTAAATATTAAAAAAAAGAAACCGAATAAACCGTTAGGTAGCGAACATGACGAATAAAATTATATTTTTTATTGCCGCCCTTACTTGCCAATCACTTGCAGGACGTGCCACATGGACACTGTATAATTATATTGAAGCAGATAACAATCTCGCACGCTTTGCATTATACAACATCCGTGAAATGCAAAAAGTTGGCTCAACAAACGACGTTACTATTTTGGCCCAACTTGATGAACCTTCGCACAAAAAGACATGGCGTTATAAAATTGAAAAAAACAGAACACAAGATGTTGGTTCTCTCCCTGTAGACATGGGGCTCGAACCAGAAAAAGAGCTTGCTGATGGTATTTCCTGGGCACTAAAAAATTATCCTTCAAAATATTTCATGCTTACCATGTGGGACCACGGCAACGGCATTGTGGATGAAGCATATAAGCCAAGAAAGAAAAAAAGGAAAAAGCGTGGCATCCTATACGATTTTAGTAATCAAACCTTCCTCAACAATCAACAGCTCGACCACGCCTTAAACAAAGCGCTACGCAACAGTAGAAGAAAGAAAATAGATATCATTGGTATGGATGCATGCCTTATGGCAATGATTGAAGTTGGCTATCAAATTAAAGAATATGCAAATATCTTTATCGCCTCACAAAATATTGAACTTGCACCAGGTTGGCGTTATGCAAACTTTCTTAATACTCTGACCAGTAACCCACGAAACCTCAAGCCGGTTAATCTAGCACAAGACATTGTAACAAACTTTGCTCACTTTTTTCATAGACGCTTTAAGGGGTATACACAATCAGCCGTATACCTTAAAAAAATGATTCCCCTAAAAGATGACCTCAAGAAAGTTCTTGCTGCTTTTGAACAATGCCAAAAACTCAACCCACAGGAAATGAAAAATGTTGCTCTTCAAGCACGAGAACGCACAGCAGAGTTTCATCGAGGCAGCTATATAGACCTTCACTGCTTTTATAAAAATGTCGTACGGGCACTGAGTAGACGCAAGCGAAATGCTCAAAAACAAAATACTAACCTCTTTAAAAGAAGCCCTGCCTTTAAAAAAGCATTCGCTCGCCTCAAGCGTTGCTTAAAAGCTGCTATGCTCAATATCCCTAAAGCAGTAATCAGTAATTATAGCGGACCGCGCTATAAGAGCGTACAAGGTATTTCTATCTACTTCCCTCGCGGACCAATACATGCATCATATCCGCAGACAAAGTTTGCTATTGATTGTCCTGAATGGCTTGCATTTATTGAACAATACCGACCAATGTCGTGGAAAAAGAAAATTTTATCACGCAAACACAAAAAGAGATCTCAGGTGTCAAAAAGGACACCTAAGATCTCTTAAAGAAAATATTTTAGAGTTAAGATTTTGTCGAAATATGCGCTTCATCATACTTACAATCGCTAACACCCTCGCAATCTTTTGCACTAAAGCCTTTTGTAGCAATAATTAGCGAGGTATTGATAGTACACTTTTTGAGCGCCATTTTTCCATTAACAACAATTGGCTTGGTAATAGTACACCCTTCTCCCTCAAAATCGCCCGTAACAAACATAACAAAGGGAATATTACAATATTTCATCACACAATTTTTCTCATAGGAAGGACGAATTATTTGATACCTGTCCTCCTTAACCACTCTATCAAAAATAGAACGTAGCCTTGTGTGACATGTCTTATCAAAATTTTGGACAACAGCATTAACAAACTTATCTATAGGGGTTTCATAAATTGTTGGTTGATGAGCAGAAACCAGCCCACCTACAAAATATATGGCTATAAAAAATTGAACGATTTTTCTCATGAAATCCTCCTATCTTGTTGCACAAAATTAATCTGATGCAACAAGCATACCACGTGCTTTTTTTAACACAGAGGAAAGAGACGATAAAGCATTTCTAAATTTTTGCAATGCACTCACCAGTGTTTTTGATTTTTCCTTGAGCTTATTAGACTTTGTAGATAAATGTTTTGCTATGATATTTTTTATATCAATAAGCTCCTGATACGTTCTTTGCCGCAGCCCGAACTCAACCCACGTCCAATCCTGATTATGATGCATATCCTGAAACTTCTCTAATAGCCTTTTTCTTACAGATTCATCTTTGTTTTTAAGAGCATCAAAATACTCTAGTATTTTTTCTATCGAAGTAAAAAATTTCCTGAGTACTTCATCATCAAACGTTTCAAAAAAGGCTTTTTTTAGTATTGCATCACGTAAAGAAAGCTTAATTGTCTCTAAAACATCTTTATCGGTCATCAATTCAATTATTTCATCTTGTTTCGTATTTTTAACAAGAATCTCCAAGCGCTGAGTAATTTCAGGAATCACTAATTTGAAATATTTTTTGGCAAAAGCATTCTGTTCACTACCACTAAAAGCTTCTGTAATAAATATAACGATTGGATGCAAAGTAAGTTGTTGATTCCCAAGAGAGTCAAAACACAAAACAACCTTTTTCTTCTTAGAAGATTTTATCAAACTCATTGCAACCCAATGCCTAGGATTTTTGGCAAATGCCAAGCCATAATAGTTTTGCTTATCTCCATTAATTTTGTTCACGGCATCATTAATTGCTTTGAATGGCTTTATAGCAACAAGCTGAATTTCATTTTTATGATCAAAAGGATTTGTTAATAAGTCTGAACGTACAAACGTAAAAGCATCGATTACTCCTCGATATACATCCCCCTCTGCTTTGCTTAAAATCACCGGCACAAAACCATCAAGTAAAACTCCCTTGTCTCTTGATTGACCTTCTGTTTGCTCAAACCAAAAACTAACGGTACTATCTAGATAGGGTTCTTGACTATTTTTCAAAATAGGCTCCCATCTACTCCAAAATTTTATGAAACCTAGATTATCCTGAAAATTTTCTTTAATAAAATCTACACTAAAATTACTCACAAATTGCTTTGCAAAAATAAGATTTTTAAGTGCATGGTAGCCACAATATGACCACCCTTGCTCTTCAACTCCAATTTGATAAATAGGAATAGCTAAATCAGTCCTGTAATGAACTACATATTTTTTATCAACTTGAAATTGCGGATACAATGTTGACGTTTTCTTATACGTCTTATCTTTTATCCCATCAAGAAACTCTCCAAGGCCTTCCCCTCGAACAAAACAGGAGAAAGCAGAAAAAA
>JAUIHA010000043.1 GCA_030432505.1 bacterium
AACAGCACCAACAACGCCAACTTTGATATGTTTTTTTGCAGTATATGGTGCAATTTTTACATTTTTAAATTCATTAAAGCTGTCTTCGTATGCTTGTGGTAATTGCTGACTAAAAAACTTTTTAGGCTTTTTGTCTTGCTCGTATGAAAGAATAATTCCCAATGAAGTTTTTTGGCTCAGTGCCTCATAAGCAAGCTCAACATCATCAATAGAGAAAATCTTTTCTGTCAGATGTTCAAGTTGTATTTTCCCAGATTCGATAAGTTGAGTGAATAGTTGCATATTTCTATTTTCAGTCCAGCGAACATATGGGTATGGATAATCAATACCCTCTTTTTCATATGATGCATCATAACGACCAGGTCCATATGAACATGAAATGAGAAAATCTATTTCTTTTGAATAAAATGGATCTCGATCAAAATCTATTTTGACATCACCTACTAAGACAACTTTACCTTTTCTTCGGGTAAGATGCATTGACTGCTGAATGATATCGCCGGTTGGCGCACCTGCGGTAATGATGGTTGTATCAACTCCGTGATGAGAAGTAAGCCATGCTATTTCTTTTTCAATGTCAATGGTGCTTGCGTTAAAGATATGATCAGCACCATGCTTTTTTGCTTGTGCAAGTTTTGAGTCATCAATATCTATGGCAAAAACGGTTGCACCTGAATTTTTTGCAAGTTGAGCTGTAATTTGTCCAAGCAGACCTAAGCCAATGACACAAACTTTGTCTCCCAGTTGAATCGATGCTCGCCTGATGCCTTGCATGGCAATAGCACCAATCGTGGTGATACTTGCTTGTTGCAAAAATTCTTTATTTTTTATGAGTACAACGAGATTTTCAGGCACTGCAACAATGTCTGCGTGGTGGGCCATTCCTGCTCCAGCACACGCAACAAAGTCTCCAACTCGAATGTTTTTAACCTTACTTCCAACTTGGACCACTTTGCCCGAGCATGAGTAACCAAGAGGCAGAATCTGCTCCTTCTTTTCTTTGATGAGAGCAACGGTTCCAGCTACGCCATTTTCTTTAATGGCGCCAATAACTTTTGAAGAATTTGCAGAAATGTTCTGTGAGAACTTTTTGAGGAGTGAAACTTTTGAGGCTGAGATAGTTGCAGACTCTGTTCCAGAGCTAATGAATGAATAATATGTTTTAACAAGCACTTCTTTTTCTGAAGGTTGTGGCGCATTAACATCAAAAAGTTTTACATTACCTTTTTGTAAAAATACTTGTTTCATATTACATCTCTGTCGTTAAAAGGTCACATTTTCAAAGTTGCACATGGTACGTGTTGTTCCTGACAAAAGACTTCGTGATTGCTTTTTATGCATGTCGTGTAGAAGTCCACAGGTATCAACGATAACTTTACTACAAAAAATTTCTTCGGGTATTGATAGAAACGTTGTGTGTTTTACCAGTACCAGAACAATGTCCGCAAGTCTCAATTCTTTACCAATATCTTGTACCGACGGAATTCCGAGCTCTGCTACCTTGTTGCTATCAATGAATGGATCATATGCTGAGAACTCAATATTTTCTTCTTTGCAAAGATCAATGGCAATTTTAAGTGCTGGTGATTCTCTTGTGTCATCTACATTGGGTTTAAAGGTAAGTCCTAAGGCAAGAACTTTTGGTTTCTCATGACCATTTTCTTTAAGTTCTTCGACTCGCGCGAGCAATCGCTTAATAACCGTGTATGGTTTTTGATCATTAATTTCACGTGCCGTTTTCAAGAGCTTAGAACTTTGTGGGAACGATTCAATTAAAAAGAGCGGGTCGACAGCAATACAATGTCCCCCCACGCCACATGTTGGTGACAATACATTAACACGTGGATGCTTATTAGCGAGTTCTATAACTTGGTATGGGTCAATACCAGCTTCCGAAGACATAGCTGCAACCTGGTTGGCAAAAGCAATTTGCACATCACGGGAACTATTTTCTACTAGTTTGACCATCTCTGCTGTTTTATCATCGGTGATGTGGAGAAAACCTTTTACAAATTTAGAATAAAAAAGATATGCAAGGTCACAAGCCTTTTGGCTGAGTCCGCCAATAACGCGGTCATTTTCTATTAACTCTTTAAAAATTCTGCCAGGAATACTGCGTTCTGGACAGTGAGCGATAAAGAAGTCTATTCCAAGACGCAAGTCAGAAACATCTTCAATGTAATGTCCGAGTTTTTCTGTTGTTCCGACAGGTACGGTAGACTCTAAAATGATGAGATTGCCAGGCATGAGGCGTTTTGCAATTTGCTCACCAGCATCAAAAACATATTGAAGGTCTGCTGATCGATCATTTTTGAATGGAGTAGGAACGGTGATAACAAAACAGTCGGCGTATTCAAGATTTGTGCTTACGCGAAATCTTTTTTTACGCAGTGTGTTTTTGAGACGGCTTTGTATGTCCGTTTCTAAAATTGTTGGATCGCCTTCATTAATACGTTTGACTTTTTCTGGATTGATATCAAAACCAAAAACATCATAGCCGCATTCAGCTGCTATGATTGCTGTTGGGAGTCCTATGTAACCAAGTCCAACGATAGAAACACGTTTCATTGATGTTTCTCCACTTGTTAAATTCCTTTCGTAACTTTAATCAAATGTTTTGCATAACTTGTTGTGCTACTATTTCTTTTTCAGCAATGAAATCTTCATTAAGAAGATCCTTTATAATCGTTACAATTCTCTGTGTTGCTTTTCCATCTCCATAGATGGAGCGTCGTACAATTTTTTCATTTGGAGCATTATACAACTTTTGCATGGCATTTGCTATAAGCTTTTTATTTGTTCCAACAAGAATCCCAAGTCCTTCCCAAACACCTTCTATTCGCTCAGTTACTTTGCGTAGAACAATAACCTTTTTTCCCATACTCATTGTTTCTTCTTGAATGCCACCAGAATCAGTCATGACAAAGTCTGCAGAATGAATCAAGTAAATTAATTCTTTGTACTCCGTTGGTGGGATTATAATAATATTTTCGAGAGCATTGAGACCTGTTTGTTGTATTGCTTTTTGTACATTGGGATTCGGATGCGCAGGGAAAATAAAAGAGACGTCGTCATGTGTTGCTGCAAAGTCTTTAACACTCATAAAGATTTCTTGTAAACCACCATTAAATGATTCTCTTCGGTGAGCAGTAAGCAGAATAATCTTTTGCTTATTCTTTTTGAGTGATATAACCGTTTCGGTAATAGAAGAATCAATGGTTATACTGCCATTAGTAATTTGCTGCTCAACCCACTGAAGTGAATCCACAATGGTATTTCCGGTACAAAAAATTGATTTACGGTCGATATTTTCTGCAAGCAAGTTTCCAATGTTTAAACTTGTTGGGGCAAAATGATAGCTAGCAAAAGATGAAATACTTTTGCGGTAAATTTCTTCAGGAAATGGTGAATATTTATCACCAGTTCGAAGTCCCGCTTCAATATGTCCAACTGGGATCTTCAGATAAAAAGCAGCAAGAGCTGACGCAAAAGCGGTAACGGTATCGCCCTGAACAATAGTAAGTTGAGGTTGAATTCTGTTAAGAACATTTTTTACTCCTTCAAGAACTATTTGCGTGAGATAAAAAAGGTCTTGGTCCTTTTTCATGATGTTGAGCTTTATGTCGGGTGTTACTTGAAAAATATCGAATACCTGCTGCAGAAGTTCGTCATGTTGAAATGTTGCGCACAGTGTTGTTGGTATATTTGCTTTTTTGAGGGCTTGATACAGTGGAACTAACTTAATGGCCGCAGGCCTTGTTCCCACTACTATTACGATCGACTTCATTTTCTACTCTTGACGTATAGACTTACCCGTTTCTTGTCATTAACCGAACCAGCTTAACGTAATCTTTGAAATAAATAAAGCTTGATAAAAAAGAGAGCGCAGCATAATCTGCGCTCTCTGGGGTCATTTGTTTTTATAAATGTTATTTTAGATATTCAACGTGATTGGCCTGTATTCGTTATCACGTAGTACTTCACGTTTGAAATCACGATCTTTTTCGTTTTCATAGCTTGTATGCCATCTATCAAGATCTTTTTCTACACTGGTGTGTGTACGATCTTTATGACGTTCCACTCTGTCATGATGACGATCATTTTGGCGTTCACTGCTATCATGAAGTTGTTGACTAAATTGCATGTTTTGCTCATGAGCACGTTGTCGTTGAGCTTCAAGATGTTTTTCGTAAAGATTTGATTGGAAGTTGAAATCAGGATGTGAAATAACAAAGTTGGTTAGGTTTTTAATAGTTTTTTCCAACTGAGGAAGTCTGCCTAAAAGGGCTTTGCACCGTTGAGCAACTCCTGGATAATCAGAAGGAGAGCTTTGTGCTTCGTTGTAAGCAGATATAAGATTTTTGTATGCAGAAACAAGCTTGTCATTGAGTGTTGTTAAATGGTTGCGTGCTCGTACAAGTGGCCAGCTTCCAGAGAAGCAGACGTTGACACTGCTAATATCAATGCTGCCAGCATGTACATTTCTATTTAAGAGAAAATCATTATCGAGATCAGAGATAATATTTTCTGCGTATTTTATTTTTCCTTCAGGAGTGTATTGCTGCAAAATGTAATCAAGGAGGAGCCAACCACCGACACCAAAGGCTCCGCTACTAAGGAGTGAAACAAGTGTGCGTGTTGCTCCATCAACCTGGCCGCTTTTGAGGGCTTGATTTGTAATAAATCCAGCAATAGCACCAGTTGCTATTCCACCAATAATGGCACCAGTTCGTGCGGTATTTTTGTGTATCGGCCTTGCTGTTGAAAATGAAGAACAGAGTGCTGCTATAACAAACAGTCTTTTCATATGAAGTGCGTTTTTCATCATATGCTCCTATTAAAGTTAACATGAATGTAGTTTGCGTTTTTCTCTATTTTCTTGAAGCTATTTTTGAGCTGCAGATTTTTCTAAAATCTCGTTTACTTCAGCTTTTCTTAAATCAAGAAGTTTCTGCCAGTTGTCGATTTGTTTTTCAAGTGGCTCAAGCGCAGACACCATGATTATGTCATCATGTTCAAGAATAATCTTCAAGTTAGCAGATAGTTTATCAAGTGCTTCTTGAAGCTGAGGTAAATGCTTTTCAACTTGAGCAAGAGATTCGTATTTAGCGTACCATTCTTTGTTAAATGTTTTGTCTAGTAGAGAAGAATTTGCTAAAAGTTCAATGAGAGTGTCAATCTTTTTATGGCTCTTGATAAGGTCTCTATTATTTTTGATTACGAATTTGTAATATTGTTGAGCGGTAAGCCATGATCCGGTTCCTGCAGCAACCGTTACGAGTCCGATCGTTACCCATTGAGGTAACGTAGACATACCTTGAGAGCTTGTGTATAAGTACGAGCCTATACTTCCAGTTACCGCTCCTGTAAGACCAGCAACAAGCATTTTGTATTCAATTTCTGATTGATCAATTTGCTTTGTTTCTACAGGAAAAACGGCGAATAACGTTGCCAAGAAAACCAATATCTTTATTGTATTTTTCATAATTATTAATCCCATACCCCATTAGTTTTATTGTACTGACTGCCTACTATTTTAAAAAATACCTGGTAAATAGTCAAAAAGGGTCCTGTTAGAGGTAGATTATAGAGGTTTTAGTCTGGGTTTCTTTAATAAGGTTTTCAGATAGAAATTCTCTCTTCTGGTCCTTGAGGATTCGCTCAATTTCGCCATAGCGAGTTTCAAGTTTTTTGAAGGATTTTTCTTGCTTGTCTTTTAGTCTGAAAACAAGATAATTTTTTTCTGAAAGTTTTATTGGTTTTGAGATCTGTCCTTTTTCTAAACTTTTAACTGATTCAAATCGTTTATCAAGTTCGTCTGCGCTTAACCAGCCAAGAGCATTCCACGTTATTTTTTTATTTCGAATGAGGTCTTTGTAGTTGTCAACATTTTTGGGTGAGAATGATGCTGTTTCAAGAAGGAATGAAGCTTCATCATACTCAGGGTTCTTTTTATGGTATTTTTCAACTTCTTTGGAAGTAATAACAATTTTTTCATCAATTTCAACGCGCTTTAGGTTTTCAACAGCAATGAGGCGTGCGAGTTGTTTTTTGTACATAGGCAAAGTAAATCCACTTTCTTGTAATTCTTTTTCAAACTCAGAATCACTTAAGTGGCTAATACCATTTTGCATTTTGAGGGCTACAATTTGTCGTTGAATGTCAACGTTGCTTGGTAGAAGATGCTTTTCAGATGCTCTCTGAAATAGAATTTCTTCTTCAATGAGTTCCTTGAGCGAATAACTGCCACCTTCCTTTGCAATGCGTGGTTGTTCAAGATCTGATTGTAGAATGTTTGCTCCATTAACACGTGCAAGAATTTTATTTACAATCCAGCGTGAAGGTTTCTTTTTAACCGGAGGCTTTTTCTTTTTGACTGGTGGAGTTATTTGTTTATCTGCAACTTTTTGGCTATTGTTTTTGATTGAAACACGTGTTTGTTGGCTGGTACTTTTAATAGCTTTCTTTTCTACTACAGACTTAGGTTTAGCTAAAGCTTCTTTTTTCTGTTGCACAGGTTGTTTAGATTTTTGGGGAATACTTTTTATTTCATCTTTACCGTGCATATTCGCAGCAAAAATGAGTGAAAGAGCAAGACTAATACCGGTAAAACATTTCTTCACAATGTGTCTCCTTATAAAATCGCATAAAAAGTATGAGTAAAAAGAGTGTATCAAAAAAAAGAGGACGAGCAATCACTCGTCCTCTTAAAA
>JAUIHA010000044.1 GCA_030432505.1 bacterium
CTGCATGCCAAGACACAAGCCTAAATATGGTTTTCCTGTTTCTCGAGCATAACGCACCGCTGCAATTTTCCCTTCAGCTCCACGCTTGTCAAAACCTCCTGGACCAACAAGACCATCTGAATCCATAAGCTTTTGCCACATCTCACCATCAGACTTATAGTCCTCATTTTCCAGACGCTCTGCGTCAAGCACCACAATATCAACGTTGACATCGCATGCATACGCAGCCGATTTTATCGCCTCAATAACACTAATATATGGATCATTATTCCCAACATATTTTGCAATCAAAGCAACTTTAACAACTTTTTCTCGTTTATTGATTTTAGTAATCAGGTTTTCCCACTCTGACAAATCTGAACTTTTAGGAGACAATCCAAAATACTCTTGAATTCTTGTCCCAACCATTTGTTCATTCAAGGCTGAGAACAACCCAATGATAGGCTTATGCGTCAATACTTGAAAAATATAATCTCGCGAAAGTCCACACATTGTTGCAAGCTTTTTAAGCGCACTTTCTGGAACCTCTTTTTCTGCGCGCAAAAACAAGCAGTCCGGAACCAATCCTGATTCTTTTAATGCATTGACACTATGCTGCGTAGGTTTTGTTTTAACTTCATCAGTCCAGCCAAGGAATGGAATATAACTCAGATGACCATGCAACATTTTATCTGAGCCAAGATCTTGCTTAAGCTGACGTACTGCTTCCAGAAATACTTGGCCTTCAATATCACCAACTGTTCCACCAATTTCGATCAGAACAAAATCAACATTGTGGTTGAGCGCAAAGTTGAGTAGACGGTTTTTAATCGCATCAACAACATGCGGAACAAGTTGAATACAACGACCAAGAAATTTACCTTCTCGCTCGCCATCAATGATTTCTTTAAAAATTTGCCCAGAAGAAACTGACGAATCTTTTGTTAGATGCACCCCCAAAGTCCGCTCATAATGGCCTAAATCAAGGTCTGTCTCTGCACCATCAGCAGTTACAAATACTTCACCATGTTCAAGAGGAGACATTGTTCCAGGATCAACATTAAGATATGGATCCCACTTCACAACTGAAACGGAGTATGAAGCTCGCTGAAGCAAAACACCCAACGATGATATTAACACCCCCTTACCAATGGATGAACAAACACCACCGGTCACCACGATAAATTTTGTATTACTTTTTTTTACTTTACATAAAATATCATCAGACTTCATTACACTCCCAGTTGAATTCCCAATCACTACCCAATTCAATAAAACATAAAGGATCCATTCTAAACCAGAGAGATAAAAAGGCAATAGCTATTTTTACTCTGATTTATTTGCCCGCATCTCATCTAGTTTCATTTCTGCGCCCATATCACGCCAAAACCATTTAGCTCCATACTTTTCACGGTTATACGTCTTCAAGTGGGAATCATTTCGTTCCGCAGCAAACATCATTATTGAATAGAGAAATGATGCTCCCAAATTTATAAAATACTCAATACACGAGCCAATAAACTCGTCTCCCGATTCAAAGTTCTGCTCAATGACACACAGCACCTCGTCCCGATCACAACCTAATCTTTCAAGTATCGCAATTTCGCTGACTACTTGATCTGAAGATGTGAAAACAAATGTCCCCAACAATAAGTTCAATAAAAAAAGGCTCTTAACTATTTTGCTTAACATAGTTGAAAATCGCTCCTAGTCTTCATCGTCACTGTCACTACCACTAATTCCTGCATACTTACGCGCACCGCGAACAATGCGTGACCATACCGGCCCATTGCAGCACATATCAACATAAAAATAACCAAAAAGTGCTAGCGCTACGGTCCAGCTACACATCCAATTAATAACATTTTCATCATCAGACTGCTCTATTTCATGCAACATTTTTTGCACATCAGCAACACTCAAAAGCTTCTGTAAGTCGCCACTTTGAAGCGCCTGCACAACTACATCTTGCTGAAAATTATTTGTTGTAAAATCAGATGCAGCTATATTTTGCGCTATTAAAAAAAAACTTACTACTAACAAAAAAAATCGTTTCAACATCATCTCACACTCCCAAAAATAAAAATTGAGCAACATCAATGTTACCCAACACAATAATTCGAAACAAAACGTTATGGAAGTTATTTAGAAAATCGGCTTATTAATTTTCTAAAGTATTTATAAAATTCTTTACGTTCACCCCATAACGCATAACATATGACCAATAATAAAAAAGACTTTGTTTCTCGTGGATAAACAAGCGCAGGAAAACCGAACAACTCATCTTGCTCATGCGTCAACTCTGTAACGTCATCACCCAAAATCTCAACTACTTGTTGAAGTTTAAGGGTTAGCTCAACCTCATCAAAAGGCTTTTCAGCCTTCACCTGACTCGACGAACAATGAGCAACAACAATGCCCGAACAAAACATGAAAGTTAAAAATATTGATAAAATCTTATTCATAGATATAAAAAAAAGCGGATATTCACATACCCGCTTTTTAATCTTTTCTGAATAACCCTAATTACTCAGACTTCGGCTTATGATCTGGATGTTTTGTACAACCATCAGCATCATTACAGCAAGGCGTTTTATCTTTCTTGCACCAACCTGGAGTCCAAACCTTACCAATTGTATTCCTCGCACCATAGTGCAAAGCACCTTTTACTGAAAATCCTGTTTTTTCAGCAGCTTTGCTATCAAGCCAATTAGCAGCAAGCAAAGTTGCTACCGTGATGTATGTCCACTTATTAGTAAATACACTTCCAAGACTTGTTCCCCAGTCATTTAAACCACATCTAGCAGTACTACAAAAAGTATCTTGTAACCACTGTTGAACACCTTCTAAGGCTTCACTATCTTCTTGGCTTAAAGCCACTACCAAATCTTGCTCAGAAATATTTCCTTTGCGAATTTCATCGCGAAGAACATGTGCTAATTCCTCAACTTGAGCAACCGTTGGATCTTGAGTTTTAAGCATTGCGTTTACGTTGAGAGAAAGTCCCATAAGAGCGAAAAGTGCTAAGGATAAACGAAGAGTTTTTGAGAACATACTCTTTCCTTTCAAAAAAGAATAAAACTACTACTACCTGTTCAACCCTGTACAAAGCAAAACTTTTTCAAAACTTTAGTCAATTTAGAAAAAAAAAGCAATTAAAAAGAAGAATTATTTAAAAAAAATAGAAAAAAGAGGCCCTCTGGGAGCCCCTTTCCAATGAATTACTTTTTGAAAAGATTATGACATTAACGCTTCAATCTCAGCAACGCTCTTTCGAATCGCTTTACTCAAACACTGAGCACCGTCTGCTGTCATAAGATAATCATCTTCAATTCTCACGCCCAATTTTTCATCAGGAATGTAAATACCCGGCTCAATGGTAAAGACATCACCTGGAGCAAGCGGCGTTGTATAATCACCAACATCATGTACGTCAAGACCAAGGTAGTGACCAATGCCATGTGGGAAATAGTTTGCATACCCTTTTTCTTCAAGAAATTTTACCGCTAAGTGATGAAGCGATATTTCAGGCTGCTTTGGATTTTTTAAATACATACCTGGCTTTGCCAACTCTTCAATGTGTTTTTGCGTTGCAAGTACCAACTCATATACTTCTTTTTGACGCTCAGTAAATTTCCCACTTGCTGGATATGTTCTGGTGATGTCAGCAGCATAACAGTTATACTCAGCACCAATATCAACGAGTACCAAGTCCCCATCGTTAATTTTTTGATTACGATCGGTATAGTGCAAAATGGTAGTATTTTTCCCGGTCGCTACAATACTTGGAAACGCCTGTGAAGCACCATTTTTTGTATAAATGTACTCAATAGAAGCTTGTACCTCATTCTCAAAGACCCCTGCTGAAATTTCTCGAGCTGCTTTTTGCTGGGCGGCAGCGGTAATATCAATTGCCCGTTGAATCAAGGCTATTTCGCTTTCATCTTTGAAGCGTCGGAGATGATGGACAACAGGTAATACATCATTTTTCTTTGTTTCAAGCTCAGGAACTACTCGTTCTATCTCACGAAACATTTGAACATTTTCTAACGGCTCTCCAGCAAAACTTACTGGCATTAAAATGGTTCCGTCATCCTTAACAATCTCTTTAACGTCACTAAGTAAGTGCTGATATTTTTCTTCTGCAAAACATGGACTATACGAATACCCTTTTACCGGCTCACTCAAATGTTTAATTTCATCAAAACCAAAATCTTGAGGATTACTCTGCGCACTAATACCAACAGACACCCACTTTTCACGCTCATTACCAAAATTAGGAAGATACAAAACCTGCCTCCCATCAAGATGCAAACAAAGTACCGCAGCTGGCTCATTAATGCCTGTCAGATAGTGAAATGAACTTGCCTGCCTAAAGCTTACTCGCTCTTGCTCAAAGGCACCCGATAATAAAATAATACCACTGTTTCCATGGTGGTTGTTCTTTTTTGCCTGTTCAATCAACGCTTTTCTACGTTTTTGATAAATACTAAAATCTTTTTTGTCGAGCATTCTCAAAGCTCCCCTTGCTAAAACTAAAACGGCCACTCATCAAAGCCTTACTACTTATAAGGTAAAGATATTGATTTTTTTTACAACGGGGCACTATAATTTATAATAGGAAAAAAATAACGGAATAATATGGGGAGAGGGAAAATATGAAAAACATAAAACTGCTTCTAGCATTCGTGTCTGTTATGGTAACGCTGAATACAATTCAAGCACTCACCATTCACCCACACCTTTTTGGCCTCAAAACACACAGATCTCGCTATGTTCACTATAAAAAAATTCCTAAAAATTTAACAATCTCAAATATTACCATTAATGGTCACCCCCTCAAAGACGTTGGTATTATCCAAGAACCTCATGAATTCAATAAAAGTCACGGACTCACAAAAGTGGCTTGGCTCAAACAATATTTTGAAAGCATTCCATTTCCAGCCATAAATAATATCAAACGAGGCGAAAATACTATCGAATTTGATGCATCTTTCACTTATGAAGTTAAATATGAACTCCATAGAAAAATTAGACGTAAATGGCTTTATCAAGATTATGAAGAAACAAAAAAACGGAAGATATCAATAACTACAAGCAAATCTGATGTATATCTTCTCATTGATCAAGCAACTCAAGAGCTTAAGCTTTCAGAAACACCAAGCCATTATAACGTTCCAGAAGAATTGTTTTCAAAGCAAAACGCAGATAAAAAATTGGGATAACAAAAAATCTTACTTTCTTGGTGCGCCTGCAGACTGTATGCCTGCAGGCGCATTTTTATTGTTATGCCATAATCTCAGGGCGCTTGAATTTCTTTGCAAATGAACCAAGAGAGTCAAAGCGAACTGAAAGAATAATCGCGCGCTCGCGTTTATTGTGCCCAAAATCACGATACCGCTTTTCTTCATAACCCAAAGCAAGTCCCCAACAATGACCATTGTACTCGAAGCGTACACGGTGTATAAGCGGCTTTATGTCTGCAAAATTGAATAGCTCTTTCCCTTTTTCAGAATAAAATTGCCCATCGTATCGAATATGCGCCTGCTTATTGAGTGGAATGGTAAAATCAACAAGTAAAAAATGTGGGCTATTGGCAAGCAGGCCACGCTCAATCTGCAGCTTATGATTCTGGAATAAATACCCTGCTCCAATCTTAACATCATGCGCTTGTACATTAACTTTAAATAGCGACTGTAAAAGACGATTTGAGGCTACTTCATACTCTGCACGCACGTGTGCAGAAGCCGTTTCACATTGAAGATCAAAATTTATATCGAGTGGCAACAGATGATTATTACTCACCCCCTTTCTAAGAGGAAAAAGATCCTTCTGATGATAAAAATCATAACCCTGCGTTAACCAAAACTGCATCATCACATCATTGATCTTCCAACTATTTCTGAGCGAAACCTCAAGTAGATTCTGAGGGTATATCCGGTCCCATCGATCAATGTGATACCAATGATCTTGATCAAATTTTGGAATCAAATTCCAGCGGATAATTGGCTGGAAATAATGTATATAGCTCCAATCATCTGTATGCGCAACACCCTCAGGAAGCGCCCACTGCGCACCACACTCAAGAAAAAAACGAGCTGCACCTTGCGAAAAAAGACTTGTTTCAAAAGCATTTTTTCGTAAAAGCAAATCATCTTTTAAAAAACTTCTCACTTGAAGATTTGGCCGCAACATAAAACTCAAATGATTTTTATACAAGCGAAACGATTCTCCCAAATAACCACGGTAATTCAGCCGAATCAAATTCGCAGCACTAAATGGTAACGTTGTTTTCTCATTCACCAATAACGAATTCAAGTATAACCGCTCAAATTCACGCTCCTGAAAATAGACATGGTCTGCCGTAAAATCATGTCGATAACGCAAAAAGTTTCCAAACGTAACATATGACGTATTCCACTGAAAATGTGGGAACAAAACCGTATGCTGATTCATTTCAAGTTCTTTTTTCTGAAAATTTTTATTGGGCACTGCAAGATTTTGCTGCTCCATTTCTTGTGTAATGCCAGCAATTGTTTCCCTGTCATCATTGCTCAGTTCAGAAAAACGCCTTCTACGCGTCTTGGTATCATCAAGGCGTATCTCAAAGAGATTATTTTGTGGATGATGTCTCAATACCCAAGAATTCTCAAACGAATCATTTACAGCATCAAGACTATTAAAAAACTGATAACCAATGCGCTTATCAGTACCA
>JAUIHA010000045.1 GCA_030432505.1 bacterium
TATGTTGCCACGTGGATATTTCTTGCTCAAGCTGGTTTACACGCTGTTTGAGTGAGTCATTTTTTTCTTGTTGTTTTATGACGGATTGTTTAATGCTGCGGTAGGTGCTGACGCTGTGTGGTCCGTATAAAAAATAGTAGCCTGACGAGGCGCTTATTCCCACAAGAACCAGAACATGTACGATCCTTTTGATTGTCATGAATAGGTTCCTATTCCTTACCAACATCGCGGTGATGAGGGAGAAAGCTCATATGCTTCCATGTTTCTTTGGAGAGCCTTTCAACAAATGAAACGGATCGGTGTTTTCCACCGGTACAGCCAATTGAAACGGTTACAAAGAAACGTCCTTCTTTGTAAAAACGTTCAAGGGAGTAGTGAAGGAAGTCGATCAGGCGTTTCCAGTATTCAATAACCTCTTCTTGTTGGAAAAGGTATTCTTGGATAACGGCATCTTGGCCAGTGAACTTTTTAAGGTCAGGGTTAAAGTATGGATTTGGCAGAAAGCGCAAATCATAGACCAAGTTGCTTTCAGCAGGAACACCGTATTTAAAACCAAATGAGATGACGTTGACGAGCAGGGTGTGCTTTTGTGTTGCTGAAAAGGATTGTTGTACCCAGCTGCGTAGTTCGTGAATATTAAATTTGTCAGTATCAAGAATCATGTCAGACATGTTCATGATTGGATCAAGAAGGTCTTTTTCTTCTTTAATTGCACTCTGAATACTTTTGTCTTGAGCGAGCGGATGCTTTCTGCGCGTTTCTTGAAAGCGCTTGAGTAGTGTGCTCTCACTCGCATTTAGGAAGATTATTTTGATGTTACTAATCATTTCAACATGCTTTAGACGATTAATCTCATAGGTGAAATTTTTCAAAAACTGTTCGCCTCGAGCATCAATCCCAAGAGCAACCTTTTTCAGATTTGTTTGTGCCTTAAATGACAAATTCAGAAATGTTGAAAGAAGCGGAACGGGAAGGTTATCAACACAATAAAATCGTAAATCTTCAAGTGAGCGCATAAAGCTTGTTTTGCCTGCACCTGAAAGACCAGTGACGATCAAAATGATTGGTTGATCTTCTTTTTCAAGGAAAGTTTGTAAATTATCCATAAAACATTCGTTCACAGATTTTTTTCAGTTACACTGACTTATACATTTTTTTAGAGACTAAGGTATTGTGAGAGATTTTGGAAGAAAAAAGATACATTAAGGGAGAAGAGGAGTATCTATGAGAAAGAATATTATATTGTCTATGATGGTCATAGGGGCATTTTTGTTTGCGACGCCACATTTTTTATCGGCAGCAAAAAAGCAGGCAGTAAAAAAAACAAAAGAAAAGAAAGACGCCGAAAAAGATATTTTTCAATGGTTCCAAACGTACTCAGAAGTTGTGAGTATTGTTGAGCAAAAAGCTTTTCGTACGGTTGATTTCTCGCGTTTCATTCAAGATTCTTTGAAATCAGCGGTTGCGCAAGTTGATGCCCATTCAGCATTTTTCACTAAAGAAAGTTATAAAGCCGCTCTTGAATCAACACAGGGTGAGTTCTCAGGTATTGGGGTGAGTGTTGTTACAAAGAATCCAGAAGATGAATCACTGGTGATTGTTGATGTTATTCAGGACGGTCCAGGATTTAAAGCAGGGCTTGAGGCTGGTGATAAAATTGTTGAAGTTAATGGTGAAAAGCTCAAAGGCCTTTCATCTGATGAGGTCATCAATAAGTTAAAGGGAAAAACAGGGAGTACGCTTAATCTTAAAATCATCAGAAAGAAAAAGCCATTAGAGTTTACGGTGACGCGTGATGTTATCAAAGATCAGACGTCTATTTGCTATCGCTTCCCAAATCAAGATGTTTACTACGTTTCGCTTAAAATATTTAATGAGGTTGCAGCTCAGCAAGTTAAGGATATCTTGCATAAAGCAAATGATGGTGAGTGTAAGGGGTTGATTCTTGATTTACGTCGTAATCCTGGCGGAACGCTTGATTCAGCAATTGAAATGGCTGGCCTCTTTTTGAATAGAGGTTCTGTTGTAGTATCAACAAAAGATCGCAATAGAAAACGTATTGCAAATTATGTCACTGATGTAGAGCCAGTGCTTGAAAGTGATGTGCCAGTTTTCATTTTGGTTGATAACTTTACGGCATCAGCATCAGAGATTCTTGCAGGGTGTTTAAAATATCATTCAATGAAGACTGGTTCTCATAAAAATCTTATGGTCTTTTTAGTTGGAACGCCAACGTTTGGAAAAGGCTCTGTTCAGGAGCTGATGCCAATTAAAAATGGTACTGCGCTTAAGCTGACTACCATGTTGTACTATCTCCCTGAAGATCAATCAATTCAAGCAGTTGGTATTAAGCCTGACTTTACTATTCAACCAAAAACAACACCAAGTAAAGAAATGAAGTGGATTAATGAGCTTTATGGTAAAGAAAGTTCACTTAAAAACCACATCACCGTTGATGAAGTTGAAGGTAAAGATTCAAGCGAAAAACCAGGTTTCTGGGGACGTCTTTTTGGTCGAGGAAAAAAGAAGGTTGAAGCTAAGAAGAAAAAAGAAGAGGAAGATAAAAAGAAAACTTTTGAACAAAAGCAAAAAGAAGCGCTGAGTAAGGACATTCAAGTACAAGCTGCTGTTAATATGATCAACTTGCTTGATATTGCAAAACGCAACATGCCAAAACTTGTTGCAGGCCGTGAAAAGGCAGTGGCCTTCTTGAAGAAAAATTATCTGACTGATGACAAAGTTGAGGTGGTTAAAGTTAAATAACAAGAAGGGGCATTGCGCCCCCTTCTTTTTCTAGTAAGCTATAATAACTTTACCGTGATTTGTACAGATAAAAGGGCTTGCTATGAAACTGCTTCTTATTTTCATTTTCTATCAACTCATTCAACTTATTTCACTACCATTTGTAGGTTTATACATTTTATTGCGCAAGATTAAGAAAAAGCCGGTGTTTGGCTCGTTCAGGCAACGTATGGGATTTGTGCCAAAATCTGATGCTTCAAAAAAAGTATTCTGGCTGCATGCTGTCTCCGTTGGTGAAGTGCTTTCAATGCAGCGTCTTATTGATGAATTAAAGAAACAGCATGAAAATGCCTTTTGCTATGTAACCACAGGAACTCTTGCGGGTAAAAAAATGGCTCATCAGCAACTTAATGCTGATCAAGTGAGCTTTATGCCATATGATTTTTTATTACCAATGTTCAGTGCTTTTGGGCGGATCAAGCCTGCAGCAATAATTGCAATTGAAGCGGAGATATGGCCAAATTTTCTGATACTAGCAACATGGAAAAAAATTCCGATGTATCTGCTTAATGCCAGAATCAACAAGCGTTCTGAGAAGTGGTTGCAACATTTATCATTTATCTTTGCACCCCTGTACCAAACATTTACGCACATTTACACACAAAGTGAGCAGGACGTTGTAACAATTCAAAACATGTTTTCTATAGATGCTGCAATGATATCATTTTTAGGAAATATTAAGGCATTTAATGTTGAGCTTAAAAAGCAGGAGGCCGAAAAGTTTTTGGAAGCAACGCTGTGCAAAGAGGGGATGAGGGCAACACTTTTAGTTGGTTCTGTTCACCCCGGAGAACTTGAAGTGTATCTTGAGGTTTACCAGTCATTAAAGCCTAAGTATCGTGATTTAAAGATGATTATTGCGCCGCGTCATTTTAACTGGAAAGAAGATTTGATGCATAAGATTGAGCAGATTGATGCATCGTATGTAATGTGGGATCAGGAGAGGATTATCGAGTCCATCCCGCAATTTGTTGATACCGTTTTAGCGCAGCACGATATCTTGCTTGTGTGTACCATTGGCAAGCTTTTTAATTTGTATCCCCTTGCTGATATCTTTTGCCTTGGAGGTACATTTGTTCCTGTTGGTGGTCACAATTTGCTCGAGCCTGCTGTCTGGGGAAGACCGAGCATTGTTGGGCCATATCATGCAAATTGCCAAGATCATGCAGACCAGTTGCAACATGCTGGTGCACTTGCTAAGGTGGATAACCTTAAAGATCTGCAAAATCACCTAGAAATGCTTCTTGAGGATCATGCAGTTCGTAAGACAATGGGGGATAATGCTTCAGCTTGGCTTGAAGACCAGGCACGTGAGGTTCACGGTAGGATTAAGCACTTTTTATACTGGGTTTAAACAGCTCTGGGAGCCGGTTTATAGTCTTTTTGCGAGCATTTTATGGGCGTCAATATATCGCTTTTTTAGAAAATTTAAAAAATGTGCAAAGAATCTTTGATTTTTCCTTTGAAAGCACCTATACTACTCCTACGTAAATCACTTATGGATTTATGTTTCGCTTCATCATGGTGAGCGTAGCTCAGTTGGTAGAGCACCAGATTGTGGTTCTGGACGTCGCGGGTTCGAGTCCCGTCGTTCACCCCATGTTTTAAGTGAACTCTACTGGAGAGTAAAAACAAAATATATGTGTCGGGGCGTGGCGCAGTTGGTAGCGCACTCGCTTTGGGAGCGAGGGGTCGCCAGTTCGAGTCTGGCCGCCCCGACCACGTTTTAAATTCTTCTGTGCCCGTAGCTCAGTTGGATAGAGCAACGGATTTCTAATCCGTAGGCCGCAGGTTCGAGTCCTGCCGGGCACACCAGCTTTGGCCAAGGCTTCAGCTGGCAGGCCAAATTTTTTAAATGATTTTTATTATAATGTTCAATAGAAAGCGGGAACGAAAGCTGCCCGCCGTAGCTTTATGCGTAGGCTGGACTGAATCTTTTTGTTAATTTCATGTTTTATGTTTATCTTATAATTAAGTCATTCATTTCTATGCTAAAATAACCACAATCTATTGCTCGATAAAACCATTCAATCTAATCATATGGAGAAACTATGAAGAAAGTATTTTTAGGACTCATACTTGTTGTTGGTGCTGCAGTATGTACGTGGGTATATGCAAAGCAAGCGCAAAAAGATACTGGTCCACACACAGTAATGGTTCTCCTTGAAGCAAAACCAGGAAAAGAAGCTGAAATGAAAGAGCTTTTAATGGGTGTTGTTGAACCAAGTAGAGCAGAAGAAACATGTCTTGGTTACCACTTACATCAAGATATTAACAATGGTTCACAGTTCATGCTGTATGAAACATGGACTAGCCAGCAAGATCATGCAAAACAATTTGAAAAGCCGTACATCATCGAGCTTGGACAGAAGTTAGAGACTATTCTCGCAAAACCGTATCAGGTTGTTTTTGCAAAAGAGCTATAAAAAAAGCCCTACTTTAGTAGGGCTTTTTTATTTTAAATCAAAACGGGAGATCCCTCTTTAAGCTTTTCAAAGCGCTTCATGAGATCTTCTAATTCATTATCGTCTTTGTCTGAGGACTTGCTATTGGAACTGAGAAACTTGGAAAATGATGTGGCAACGCCGAGTGCTTTTACAATATCTTTTGCGGCATCACCGAAATCATAGGCTGAATCAGATTTTTGTTTTTTGTCGAGTTTGTCTATTGTTTCGCTCAGTTTTCGCTGTGCTTCAAGTGTTTGTTCTTCTCCGAAGCGTATTTCACTTTCTATCTCTCGCATTGTTTTGTTATAGTCAGCTTGAGCTTGTTTGATTTCGCCCGTGTGCTTATCAACAGATGACTTATATTCACCTAGTTGCTGTGCAATTTTCTCTATGAGTGCTTTACTTTCCTGGGCAAGTTCTTTAATGTCATCTTTGTTTTGTGCAGATATTTCATGAGCTTTTTGAAGAAGCGCTGCAATTTCTGTTTTATCCTGCATACATTGTTTTTGTAGCATTTGATTGTCTCTTTTGTATTCGCTACTGAGGTTACCTATTTGCTCAGTATGACTGGTCATTGTTTCAGAAAACTCCCTTGACTGAAGCTCCAGCGCTTGAATTTGCTTCTTAAGTTTAGCAAGTTGAATTGTTGTTGCATTGAATTGTGATTCCAGGCCTTTGTTTTTTTTAATTGATTCTTGTATTGCTTCTTCAATGCGTGAGTCTAGATGGCCATTGTTCCTGATTGATTGCTTAATGACCTCCTTAACGCGGTTGCTCTGCGTGACCTTTTCTGCTGCAAGTTGTTTATTCAGTTTTTCAGAGAATTTCTTATTTTTTTTAACAAGTTTTTTTACTTTGTTGTAGAGGGTAAATGAAATACACAGGCTAAGACTAAAAGAAAGCATGAAAAGAAGAATCAGGAGCCAGCGTTTTTTGAAAAACTGTGTAAACGAGTTTGTTTGTGTGACGGTGTGATTTTTAATGTCATTTGCGATCGTTGTAAGCTCTATGACAATTTTTTTTGCAAGATAACGGTAGTGATGTTGGCCGAGGTTGTCTTGAATTGCAACTAGTTCTGCCGTGTTCATGATAACCGTGATATTAAATTGTGCTCGGTTAATATCATTATTTTCAACGTCAAAGTGTGTGAGGAGGTTATCTATGAGGGCTTCGGTTGGTCCGGGGATGACAAGTTTTTGTTGTATTTCTTTCAGGACATTTTGGT
>JAUIHA010000046.1 GCA_030432505.1 bacterium
CGTGTGGTATTGAGTGTTATATGGTCAATGCACGTGGGCATGGAAAATCAGGAACGAGTGATGACGATGAGACAGTCTATTTGCTTGAAGAGTCTGGTAAACATTTGGCACATGCACCAAGCCCTAAGCAAGCCTGGCGAGATGTTGGTACAATGATTCAAGAGGTTAAAAGACAACACCCCACAGCTAAAGTGTACTTACTAGGACACTCTTTTGGCGGGGCGCTATGTCTCAATTATTTATATCATTGTAAGCCTGAAGCTGATGGCGTTGATGGGCTTTTTCTAGTCGATTCGTTTTTGGGGGCATTAGCCGGAAATTTTAAGAAGGGTGAGGGGAGTGAGACAATACTAAAGAAAAAGGGTGCGGTTAACAAATGGCTTCTTCTTTTAGATTTTCTTACGTGTGGTCTATGTTGTGGTGGTTGCCGGGTTACAAAAGAATTTAAATATATGGATTATACGGCCAATATGTTTAACGCCTTTAATATGTTGAACACTAAATCACGATTCAAAAAACTCGATATTCCTATAGCTATGGTTGCAACCAGAACAAGTACCTCTTATGATGCACAGAGGTCTTTCAAATATTTGGAGTATGTTAAAACTCCTGACCAGTTTAAGAGCAGGGCAGTAATTGAAGATTTTGATGCTCTACCAAGGCATGTTGTAGGGGTATTGCGATGTTTCTATAAGTTGAAAAGTGACTCAAATTAAGCCTCATTTGCGAAATGAAAAAACCTGCTTTAGACTAGAAAAACCGTATAATTTTAGTTTTAAGCAGGTTTTTATGTATTGTCAGTATTATCAAGCTCACGTGAATAGAAAAAAAGCATGGTTTGTTGTTGGCGCATTCCGCAACGAGGAAAATATTGCTTTTGCTCGAGCTCTCGACAAAGAGTCGAGCCTTTTTGAATTTTTTGTGCCCCCAGCGTATGAACAACACTTTGTAAGTTTCATGGAGTATCTTAACAAAAATGGTTATGTCTTGGATTTCGAAAAAAAAGAAAATCGTGTTAAAAGCGAACCGCTTGAGTAACATTTTCACCCTTTTATTCTTAATGGCTACTATGACTCCTTCTTCCTTTGCGGATAAAAAAACAGAAAAAATATTGTGGAAAAAAGTTCCCGACACCACGCACGTCACATTAAAGCAGCCTGAATTTATCAAGGCAACTGATGGTGTAAAGCTTGCCTACTATACCTTTTTGCCAAAAGGCGAACCAACATCAGTCGTGCTTTTATATCACGGCGGTGGTGCGTACATTAGCAAGGTGTATCAGCAAATTGGTTGGCAGCTTGCAAAAACAGATTCAATTGCTTGTTATATGGCAGATGTTCGTGGTCATGGACATTCTGGTGGCCCTCGCGGTGACGCGCCAAGCCCAAAGCACGTGTGGCAAGATATTGATGATATGGTAAAGCTGGTAAAACAAAAACATCCACAAGCCAATGTGTTTCTTGCTGGGCACTCTGCAGGCGGTGGTTTGTCGCTGAATTACTTAAGCAATTTTACACAAAAATCTGTTGATGGTGTGTTGTTACTTGCGCCCTATCTTGGCCCAAATTCAGGGATTTTCCGTGCTGATGAATATGGCAAACGTAAAAACAAATTTGTGAACGGTGTGCGCCGTTTGCCGTTTATTGTGAATTGGTTATCATTTGGGTTGTTATGTGGTAATAGTAGGGCGATTACCTTTAATTATACAGATAAACAACTTGCTGCAAATCCCGGCTTAACAAAATATTATACGGTGAACATGTCGCTTGCTGGTTCTGTGTGGGATACAAAAAAATGTTTTGAAAATCTTTCACTTCCTATAGCACTTTTCATTGGTGCAGGTGATGAAGTGTTTAATCCCAAATTGTCGTTGCAGTACTTGGACTATGTGCAAACGCCTGATCATCTTGTAGAAAAGCAATTGATTCCAAATGAGCGACATCTTTCAATACTTTCGGTTATTCATAAAAATATTATTGATGTTGTACAAAAATGGGAAAAAACCTTAAAAGGAGAATCGTGAAATTTAATTCAATGACGCCAAACTTGATGGTAAATGATGTGACTGAAACAGTAGAGTTTTACAAAAAACATTTTGGGTTTGAAGTTATCATGCAAGTGCCTGAAGAGGGTGCTACACAATGGGCGATGATTCAAAAAGATAATGCCCTTATTATGTTGCAATCACAAGAAAGTCTTCAAGAAGATATTCCTCATTTTGAAGGAAAATCGGTTGGTTCTTCACTTACGTTTTATTGCGACGTTGATGACGTTGAAGGGATGTACGCTAAACTCAAAGATTCACTTCCATTAGTGCTTGATATGAGAACAACCTTTTATGGACGCAAAGAATTCGCGGTGCAAGACTGCAATGGCTATGTTCTGATGTTTTCCCAAGAAATGAATTAAAAAAAAGGGCTGCATTATGCAGCCCTTTTTTAGTTAAGTGCTTTTTGTAAACGCTTTCTAATTTTTTCTGGTTCCAGAAGTTTAAATAAATCATTCATGCCAATACCGCTAAATGTTTCAGCTAAAATGTAGCGCACTGATGATAATACTTCTTTCATCTTCAAATCAGACGCTTTTATTTTCGCTTTAAGCTCTTTTAAAAACTCTTCTGGTTTTTCAACGCTATGAAGTTCACTACGAATTAAATCTAAGATTTTTTCAGCATTATCACCCATGGTTGATTTAAAGAGGTTTGCATCAAAGCGTGGGTCTTGGAAGTAAAATGCTAATAACTGTTTGACTTCGACAAGTGTTTTAATTTCTGGCTTGATAGCAATAATTAGCTCATTAAGTTTTTCTTGATTAAGAGTTACACTTTCTGGGTGTGCTTCATGTACATACGGCATAACAGAAGCAATAAGTTCATGATCAGCAAGCTTACTTACCCACTGGTGGTTAATCCATGTTAGTTTTTCAAGATCGTATTTAATTGAGCTGCTGCTCGGAATTTTTTCAAAGTTAAATGTTTGTGCAAAATCATGCACCGATTGAATTTCCTTTTCAAACGATCCGCCAATAATCGTCAAATAATTAACAATTGCTTGTGGTAAAAATCCTGCATTTTGTAAATCATGCAGGGTAAAGCCAAAGTCACGCTTTGAAAGTTTTTCACCGTTTTGATTACAGATAATTGGCAAGTGCCAGAAGGTTGGCAACTTGAGCATAAATGCGTCATACAATGCCGCTTGTAGGGCTGTGTTACTTAAGTGATCTTCACCACGAATAACGTGTGAAATTTCCATTAACCAGTCGTCAACAAAGTTGGTAAAAATGAAGGTGAATGAACCGTCTTGACGAGTAATGGCAAAGTCAGAAAAGTTTTTCATTTCAAACGAAATGGTACCTTTTGCTAAATCTTTGATATCAAGAATTTGATGTTCATTAACTTTTACGCGCCAAATGTATGGTAACTTTGCATCAAGTTTGCGTTGAATTTTGTCTTCAGAAATCAGCGCGCAGGTACGGTCGTACCGTGGTGGTTGCCCTGCTGCACGTTGACGTTCACGCATGGTATCAAGACGCTCTTTGCTGCAAAAGCAACGATACGCTTTGTTGTGTCCTGCAAGTTCTGTAAGTTTTTCAGCATACAGCTGTGTGCGTTCTGTTTGAAAGTAGGGGCCGTATTCACCGCCAGCAAGTGGTCCTTCATCGTAGCCAAGGCCTAGCCATTTGAGGTGAATGATAATTTTCTTTTCTGCTTCTACCACATTGCGCTGGGTGTCGGTATCTTCCATACGCAATACAAACGTGCCATTTTTTTGACGTGCAAACAGATAATTCATGAGTGCTGCACGAACGTTGCCAAGATGCATAATGCCGGTAGGTGATGGTGCAAAGCGAACGCGAATTTTGTTTTTCATTGATGCATCCTTCTTTTTATTTTTTTCCCTTGGTTTATTATAGGTGTCATGCTGTTTGTAGAGTGAAGTTACTTGGATGTCATTCTGAACTTGATTCCCCCTACGCCCAGGTGGCTTCGGAGGGCAGGTCAGGATCCAAATATAATTCCTTTATTCTATAAGTATACCATAGCTGAAGAAAATATGATTATTTGCAAAAGAGCGACTGGAGACAATGAGCACACATAACGTTTATGAAAATATTTTGGATTGTATTGGAAACACCCCACTCGTCAAGCTTGACTGCTTTGATGTCAAACCAACGGTGTATGCAAAACTTGAATATTTGAACCCAGGCGGAAGCATTAAAGACCGTGCAGCGCTTTATATGATTCAAAATGCTGAAAAAGAAGGGCTGTTAAAGCCTGGAGGGACTATTGTTGAAGCGTCTTCGGGTAACCAAGGAATTGCGCTAGCAATGATTGGTGCGCTTAAGGGATACAACGTTATCATTACCGTACCTGACCGAACCGCTCTTGAAAAAATTGAAGTACTTCGTGCGTATGGTGCAAAAGTGTATGTGTGTCCAACCACTGACTCACATCATGATAGTCATGGATATCATGCTACTGCTGAAGAATTAGTCCGTACCATTCCGGGTGCATTTATGCCAAATCAGTATTACAACAAAGCAAACGCGCAAGCACATTATGAGACTACCGGTAAAGAAGTTTGGGAGCAAACACAAGGCAATGTTACACACTTTGTTACTGGTGCAGGAAGTTGTGGCACGGTGTCTGGTGTGGGTCGTTATTTGAAAGAAAGAAAACCAAGCGTAAACATTATTGGTGTTGATGCGGCAACATCATTTTATTCAAGCACGCAGCCAAAAGCGTATGCTGTTGAAGGGCTTGGCATTGATGTGAAAAGTGAAGTGCTTGATGAAAGTGTGATTGATGAAATAGCACCAATTACTGATGCTGATGCATTTTCAATGACGCGCAAACTTGCACGTGAGTATGGCCTGCTTGTTGGTATTAGCAGCGGGGCAGTGATGCATGTTGCGCTTGAAAAAGCAAAACAACTTTCAGTAGATGATGTTATGGTGGTGGTGCTTGCCGACTCTGGTCGCGCATATTTGAGCAAAGTGTTTTCAAGCCAGCCGGGTATTCCTGCGAGTGAGAGGCTTGAAGGTGCAAAAAAATCTGAATCCTTCGACAAGCTCAGGATGAGCGGGATAGAGCAAAAATAATCTGCAGATAGGTAATTTGTATATTTTTATAAAACCCTATAGAATACTGCTAATACTCAGTAGATATCATTGAGTTAAAATAAATTTTGTATAACACAAGATGTCACCCTGAGCTTGTTTCTCAGGGTCTAAATATTTTTCCTTTTTGATCAATATGAAAAAATATCATATTTATATTTTGAGCAATCAACGCAGGGGAACCTTATACATTGGAGTGACTGGTAATCTTGCTTTGAGAATGCAGCAACATAAACAAAAGAAAATAAAAGGTTTTACTCAAAAATATTCTCTGGATCAGCTTGTGCATGCAGAAGAATACAATTCCATTTATGATGCGCTAGAAAGAGAAAAACAGCTCAAGCGTTGGCAAAGGCATTGGAAAATTAATTTAGTTGAGCGAAGTAATCCTGAGTGGAGAGACTTATATGCGAGTGATAGTGACTAAATAAGGAATTATATTTGGACCCTGAGAAACAAGCTCAGGGTGACGTCTTGGATTGTATGTTTATATACAGTTTCTAACTGTTCAGTTCTTGGATGGTTATGCACAAGTATAAGTTTTGAATTGATAGTTTGTGTATTTTTATTGAACACAGTAGAATACTGCTAATACCTGGTAGACAGTATTGAGTTGAAATAAATTTTATATAACACAAGATGTCACCCTGAGCTTGTTTCTCAGGGTCCAAATATAATTCCTTGTTAATAATGAACTTAAATTTTTATAAATATCAATCACTTGGCAACGACTTCATCATCTTCGACTGGTCAGAAAAATCTGAAGATGATGTAACCACCCTTCTTACACAACCTTTATGGTCATCGTATGTCCAAAAACTATGTGCACGCCATTTTGGCATTGGTGCTGATGGCATACTCATTATAAAAAAAAATGAAGTGATTATTTTTAATGCAGATGGCTCACGAGGTCAAATGTGTTTGAATGGCTTGCGTTGTGTAGTTGATGTATTGCATACACAAAAAAATTATCCACTGAAATTCTCACTGCTCATGAATCGCCAACAAATTTCAGCTACAATAGATGTTTCAAACGATGCCAAAGTGATAACCTTGCAAGTCCCCTTCGCGCAGGTCAGAGAAAAATTGACTATTAAAACACCAACCCACACATTTGACGGTTTTTGTGTTGATGCTGGCAATCCACATTTTATTATTTTTCAACAACAAGAAAAAAATTGGCTTGCACAACATGGACACAGCATAGAAACTCATGAACAATTTCCAGACAAAACAAATGTTGAATTTGTATGGCAGCAGGGTGACGCTTCATACAATATTTTGGTATATGAGCGTGGGTGTGGCATTACGCTTGGGTGTGGTTCAGGTGCTGTAGCGCTTACATCACTTTTGT
>JAUIHA010000047.1 GCA_030432505.1 bacterium
CTGAGCCAGAATCAAACTCTCCGTATCAAAATTAACTGGTCTCTACACTCAGAAATTTTATTATCTTATTTCTGATTTAGATTTTGTGTATTTCAAAGATAAAATCTTTTCTCATTTTCGGCTTGTTTCAGGTACTCTTTTTTTCCCGTTTCGTTTCCCGCCTCTCTTGAAGACATTTAGAAGTATAACCGGTACTAAGAGTATTTCAAGCTTTTTTATCATTTTTTTTTATATTTTTTTAAATCAGTAAAATCGAAGGCGCAAAAAACATAATAGAAACCGCAAAAAACTCACTTTTTGTAAATTAAAAATTTTCTTCATTTGCACTCTCATTTTTATCATTTACACTGAAAAAAATGATGAATTAAGGAGTAAATCATGAAGATTCTAACCATCGGCGGAGCCACACAAGACACTTTTCTAACATATACTGGCTCTGACTATCTCACTATTACAAAAAAAGGCATCGCGAGCAGTTACTTACTATTTGAATCAGGCGAGAAAGTTGAAATTGATAACATCCAAGAACTCACTGGCGGTGGCGCTACCAACTCAGCTGTATCATTTAGTAGGCTTGGCTTTGACGTCAGCTGCTTTTCTTCTATTAGCCAAGACCCTGCCGGCAATAAGATTATAGAAAAATTGAAAGCGGAGAATGTCAATACTTCTTATCTGCATACAACAACTAAGCACCGAACAGGAACTTCCTACATTATTAATTCAAACCTTGGGGAACGAACTATCTTTGCCTTTCGTGGGGCAAACGGACACATGCAAAAAGATAAACTACCAATAGACGCCCTTACTGATGCTGACTACTTATATATAACATCACTCAGCAACGAATCGTCTCAACTCCTACCGCTTATTGTATCGCAAGCAAAAAAACACAATGTCCCCGTTGCAATTAATCCAGGAACAAGTCAGCTCACAAAGGAAACTCACTCACTCAAAACAGCACTCAAGGATATTGATATCCTTATACTTAATAGTTATGAGGCAAAAATTTTCATGTTTGCACTTATAGAAAGTGATGAAAATTACAAACGCTCTCTTGAAAGCAGTCCCGGACTACGTTCCTGCGAAGTCTCTATTACTGAAGAAAAGCCATACCTTATTGATAACCCAATTCCTTATGAAGATCTTTATTTTAGTATTCGCAAATTCTTTAAAGAAGCTCTCAAGATGGGGCCCAAAATAGTTGTTATTACCAATGGATGCAATGGTGTGTATGTAGCAACAAAAGAAAAGATCTACTTTCACCCAAGTATGAAACTTTCAATTGTTGATAGCGTTGGCGCAGGAGACTCGTTTGGCTCATGCTTTGTTGCAAGCCTTTTACTTGGGTATCCAATAGAACAAGCTCTTAAAAATGGTATCATCAACAGCGCTTCTGTTCTCAGCTATCTTGGCGCAAAGCAGGGACTTTTATCACACGAACAACTGAAAAGCAAAATTGACTCAATTGATAAAACCCTTTTACAAGTATTTCCTTTATGATTGATATTATAAAAAAAATACTCCCACTTAACCTCCTGAGAAAATTACGAGATAGAAACAAAGTAGTATGTATTCAGCTAACAACAAAAAACCTACTGCTTAGTCTTTTTAAAAAACATCGTACGCATCTTTCACTCATTCAGGCTGAAGAAGTACAACTAGAAGATAACGTGTATCGCTCAGGAGTCTGCTTTAATCCATCACGCATAAATTTCATCGTCTCTTCCTTTATTAATAAGCACCACCTTAGTAGACCAGAAACTATCGTCAGTATTCCCGAAGCAAAAACCATCAATCCTCCAAACATGGCCGCATTCCAACTGGCCTTATGTTTAAAGAAGACAACAACACACTTAAAATGTGTAACAACAGACACTTTTTTTCAGAATAATATGAATAATGATATGCGCATTACAAAAAGTAGTTATCGCCAACTTCTTCAAAATGACTTACTCAAGTTTTTAAAAGAATATAATGAATCACCCGGCTCGAGATGGATAATAGCAACACTCTGTTTAGCACTAGGCATACTTATTCCACTTTGTTCTTTATATATTGACTCAGAAAAAATAATCAAAAAAACATCTCAATCATACGCCATTCTTGCTGAAGAAACCGATACCCTTGCGCAAAAAATTCGCAAACTTCACAAGATCCAGGCAGAAACCTCTAAGGTTCAGAAAAAGTCTCAAACGGTCCAATACCTCTCAACAAACCTTCACAACCCACATAAACTTTTAACCATTATTGCCAAGTCAATTCCACCACAAAGCTTTTTAACGCAACTCTTAGTTGAAAAAAATGAAGAACAAGCAGCTTTTGATTATCAGATAACCCTGCAAGGAATAACGCTTGATATCAATGAAACACCTCTTTTTGTTAGCACTCTTGAGAAATCTCACTTCTTCAAATCACTTACCATTACCCTCATCAAAGAACTTGAGGATTCCAGAGAAAAGAAAAAGCATTACGCCTTTACAATTAATGGGATTCTTAAAGAAGAATAACCCCCTATTCAAAACCTTTATCTTTTCTCATCTTTTTGATTCGACTGCGATGCTTTTTATCTTTAAGGCGCTCCTCTTTTTTTGCTTTTGACACACGCGTCTTCATACGCTTCTTGGGAATATGCAGCGCCTCACTTACCATCTTTGCCAACTGCTTTAACGCAGCTTCTTTATTTTGTTGCTGACTTCGAGACGCTCCACTATGAACAATCAAATCACCATCGACAGTAAGTCGAGAGGATAATTTATTGCTTACTCGTTCTTTTTGAGCATCGCTAAGCACATTGGTTGTGTGGACATTCCAGCGGAGCGTAATCTTAGTGCTCGTCTTATTTACGTGCTGCCCACCCGGACCGCCAGCTCTACTAGCCGTTATCTCAATTTCGTGACGAGGAATAACCACCCCCTCTTTTACAAAAATATCACCATCCATCGCTCACCCTTTTCATCCTCAAAAGTTTTGTGCTTCTATCGCCATCTCCAGTGTACACCCAGCTGTGTAGCAAACGCACCTTTTCCTTTACTTTTAGGGGTTATCTGCTAGAATTGCTAGTGTTATGTATAGTATTTGTTTAACCCTTTAGGATGTGTATTGTGGCACAAAGCGGCTTATCTTCAATAAGCTGTTTCTCCACAATTCTTATCTAAGATTACCTTCAAGGACAATTAATATGTCTCATGAATCAATGGAAGATATACGACTTTCTTCCCGTTATAGCGCAGAAATCATTGAAGAAGAATATCAATTAAGCGATGCTGACCAAGCAAGCCTTGATTCTCTTTACGATGATATTACCGGCAAATTTAACGTTGGAAAAGTTGTATCAGGAAAAATTGTAAACAAAGAACACAATGGCGTTCTTGTAAGCATCGATTATAAATCAGATGGTCTTATTCCTAACTACGAATTTTCCGAATACGAGTTACAAAAACTCGCAGAAGGCGTTGAAATCGACGTTCTTCTTGACCGTTTAGAAGATGAAAACGGTGTTGTTGTACTTTCATACCAAAAAGCAAAAGCCCTTAAAGCTTGGGACAAAATCTCAGAGCTTGCTGCTGCTGATGAGCCAGTACGCGGTGTTGTTACTCACAAAGTTAAAGGTGGTTTAAGTGTAGACGTTGGTATCCCAGCGTTCCTTCCTGGATCACAAATTGACATTCAACGTGTTACCGACTTCGACCAATTTGTTGGACAAGAAGTTATCTGTAAAATCTTGAAAGTTAACAAGAAACGTGGAAATGTTATCATCTCCCGCAGAAAACACATTGAAGAACAACGTTCTGAAGACAAGAAAAAAGCTCTCGAAACTATCAGCGAAGAACAAGTACTTCAAGGTACTGTTAAAAACATCACCAGCTACGGTGTGTTCGTTGACGTTGGTGGAATCGATGGTCTTCTTCATATCACTGATATGTCCTGGGGACGTATTGCACACCCAAGTGAACTCGTAAAAATTGGTGATACCATCACCGTTAAAGTCATCTCATTCGATAAGATGCACGAGAAGATTTCTCTTGGTATGAAGCAACTCGCTGCAAACCCTTGGGAACATGTTGATGAGAAATACCCTCTTAACAGCAACGTTAAAGGTAAAATCTCAAGCATCACAGACTACGGTCTTTTTGTTGAAGTTGAAAAAGGTGTTGAAGGTCTTGTTCACATTTCCGAAATCTCATGGACAGAACGTATCAATAACTTGAGCAAACACTTCGCAATTGGTGATGAAATTGAAGCACTCGTTGTTGCTCTTGATAAAGACAACAGAAGAATGTCTCTCTCCATCAAGCAACTCAGCGAAGATCCTTGGAAAGCTGTTGCAGAGAAGTTCAAAGTTGGTGAAAAAATCAAAGGTAAAATCAGTAACATTACTGATTTCGGTCTTTTCGTACAACTTCTTGAAGGTGTTGATGGTCTTGTACACATCTCAGACATCTCATGGACCGACCACGTAACACATCCAAGCGAACGCTACAAAAAAGGTGACGAAGTTGAAGCTGTTGTTCTTGCTATTGATCCAGCAAACAGAAAAGTTTCACTTGGTATCAAGCAGCTTGAAAAAGATCCTTGGGAAAATGTTGCAGCACATTACAATGTTGGCGACATGGTTGAAGGAACTGTTTCAAAAATCACCAACTTTGGAGCATTTGTTAAACTTTCAACAGGCATTGAAGGACTTGTACATATCTCCGAACTTTCCAGCAGTGAAGTTGAGAAAGTTGAAGATATCATCAAGGTAGGTCAAACTATGCAGTTTAGAGTTATTAAGGTAAGCCCAGAAGAGCGCAAGCTTGGTCTTAGCTTAAAAGCTGAAGGTGAAAAGAGCACCGAAAAAGCTGCTGAGAAACCTAAAGAAGCTAAAAAAGAAGCTCCTAAGCAAGCACGAGCTCCTCGAGCTAAAGCTGAAGAGCCAAAAGCTTCTAAAGAACCACTTAAAGGTTCACTTCAACAGGCACTTGAAGAACATATGAAAAAACAAAAAGAAGAGAAATAAGCATGGAAAGAACATTTGGTATTATTAAACCGGATGCTGTAGAAGCAAAATACAGTGGACGAATCATTTCTCGAATTGAAGAGGAAGGGTTCAACATTGTTGCAATGAAAAAGGTACACATTGCAAAAGACAAAGCTGAAGAATTTTATGCTGTTCATAAAGAACGTCCATTTTACGATGAACTCACAACATTCTTGTCCTCCGGGCCAATCATTGTTATGGTTCTTGAAAAAGCTGACGCGATTAAAGGATGGCGTAATCTCATGGGTGCAACAAACCCAGCTGAAGCTGAAGAAAACACTCTTCGTAAGCTTTACGCTCGCAGTCTTGGCGAAAATGCTGTACACGGTTCAGATGCACCAGAAACAGCCAAGCAAGAAATTGCTTTCTTCTTTCCAGAACTTAGCTAACACATAGTTCTAAAAAAAGAGGGTCGAGTAATTAAACTCGACCCTCTTTTTTTATGTATTCTTAACGCTTACTCTTCTGACTCTTGCTCCTCTGCTTCTTCTTGAGGAACATCAGCCTCTTTGCTTTCATCAGCTTGAGCTTCTACTTTTTTACGAGCTTTCTTCTTGCGTCTCTTTTTTCTACGTTTTTTACCTCTTCTCGCTTTTTTCTTGCGCTTCTTTTTTTTACGCGTCTTTCTTTTTTTCTTGTTGCCCTTCTTCTTGCGTTTTTTCTTTTTACGCTTCTTTTTCTTAGCTTTGCGCTTTTTCTTCTTACGGCCTTTTTTCTTACGCTTCTTCTTTCTACGTTTCTTTCTTTTTACTTTACGTTTTTTCTTTTTGCTTCTTTTCTTTCTGCGTTTTTTACGTTTTCTTTTTTTACGACGCTTCTTCTTTCTTGCTTTACGGCGCTGTTTACGTTTCCTCTTTGCAGGCTCTTCTTCTTGAGCACCAACAGGAGGACCCGCAATTAACTGGGGTACTACAACATCGCTTATTTCAATATTACGATAGTCATAGTATGAACGACGCACACCACCAAATAACACATGGCGCATATCACCTTCAAGACGTTTTTTATCATTGAACGTCAAAATGGTATCTTCGCCTACAACTTCACCTTTACCAATAGTAATCGTAAGTTCTTCGGCACTATCAGATTTAAACTTAATCCAATATGGATGATACGCAATACCAGCACCCTCAGGAGCACCACCAGTTACCATATGCTCTGCAGTAACTTCTTTATCGTTATGCTTTTCGCCTTTAACCAAACGAATAGCAGGAGCTCCGGCGCTAGACTGACCATCAGCATTAAGCTTTTTATCTTTGTCAGCTTTGTAGATTTCGGTAAGGGTATTGTTTCCAGTTCCTAGCCCAAGAATATAGCCAGAATGTTTGCCTGGTTCTTTAGAGAAGTTTTTATTATCAGCTATATAGATCAGTAAGCCTTCT
>JAUIHA010000048.1 GCA_030432505.1 bacterium
TTGCTTTTCTTCTGTCACCAAATCCTGGAGCTTTAACAGCAGCAACGTTAAGTGTTCCACGCATTTTGTTTACAACAAGTGTTGCAAGTGCTTCACCTTCAATATCTTCAGCAATGATCATCAAAGGACGACCTTGTTTTGCAACTTGCTCAAGAATAGGAAGCATATCTTTCATGCTTGCGATTTTTTTGTCGCAAATTAAGATTGCTGGGTTTTCAAGAATCGCTTCCATTTTTTCAGTATTGGTTACGAAGTATGGTGAAATGTAACCGCGGTCGAATTGCATACCTTCAACAACGTCAAGGTCACTTTCAATACCTTTTGCTTCTTCAACAGTAATCACACCGTGCTTGCCAACTTTTTCCATTGCAGTTGCAATAAGCTCACCAATGAATTTGTCGGAGTTTGCTGAGATTGTTGCTACTTGAGAAATTTCATCTTTAGCGTCAATAGCTTTTGCCATTTTTTCAAGTTCTGCAACAACAGTTACTACTGCTTTATCAATCCCACGCTTAACTTCCATAGGGTTTGAACCAGCGGTAACGTTTTTCATACCTTCGCGGTAGATAGCTTGAGCAAGAACGGTTGCGGTAGTTGTACCATCACCAGCAACATCAGCTGTTTTGGATGCAACTTCACGCACCATTTGTGCGCCCATGTTTTCAAGCTTGTCTTTGAGTTCAATTTCTTTTGCAACAGAAACACCATCTTTTGTAATGGCAGGTGAGCCGAATGATTTTTCAAGTGCAACGTTACGACCTTTAGGCCCAAGAGTAACACGAACCGCGTCAGCAAGTGTATTAACACCTTTTAAGATTTTCGCGCGAGCATCTTCACCAAATATAATTTTTTTAGCCATTATTTAACCCTTTTCAATTAAATGAATTTACCAAGAAGTTCTTCTTCACGAAGAATAAGAAAATCTTCGCCCGCTACTTTTACTTCAGTTCCTGAGAACTTACCAAAAATAACTTTGTCACCTTCTTGAACATTTAATGCTCGAACGCTACCGTCAGCATTAACTTTACCTTCACCTGCTGCAACAATAGTTCCGTATTGTGTTTTTTCTTGAGCTGTATCAGGGATAATGATACCGCCAGCAGATGTTTGTTCATTTTCAAGACGTTTTACTAACACGCGATCAGACAAAGGCTTAACCGCTGGTTTGAAGGTTTCTGACATAATAACGCCTCCGTTAAGTTAAACAGTTATTAAAATGCTATTATAATAAAAAGTGGTATATTGATGCATTTTATAGTATGATTCGTCGATACCATGTGTATTTTCATTATAGATAAAAAAAACCAAAACGCAACGATATTTTAGTCACTTACTATCAAGTTTTCTGATTTTTTTTATTCAGTTTTATCAAAAAACCTCACCCGCTAAATACATCGCCTGGCCAACAACTTTGTAATACGATCTTCACTGAGTCGCTAAAATTTTCAAACAGTATTTTATTTTTCAATTTGACCAAAATCGGGTCCTTAAATATCCCTATCCTTGACCCTTTGTCAAAACTCGCTATTTTTTCCTTAGTACACATTTTTATTCAGGAACGTTATGAAAAAACTATTCTCGCTTATCGCCTTACTTTTCTCTTCGTCATTACTTCTTTCTATGTCTCACCCCCTACCAGAATCAGAAAAGCCTTCACCTGTCATTAGTGATGCAACACTGCCTGACTATATGGAAAGACTGCAAATTTCAGACGAACGTACGATGATCACAGAAAACTGTAGTCAAAGCCAATATGACGATGACCATGACTTTTATGAAGAAATTCTCCGGAAAATATGCCAAGCTGTTTATGAAAGAAACTTTAAAAAAGCTGATACTTTAGTTAGGCAATATATTAGACGATATAAATATCTACTAGAACCACATAGTGACAAAAACAATGGAAATTATCCTATCCACCGCGCATGCCGCTATACAAAACGACTCAACCGAGCATTTGATGCTCCTGACTGGATACACAATCTCAAACAACGAATAAAAGAAAAAATAAGGCTTATAGATTATTTCATAGTATGTATGCAAGATTATGGCTGGAACAAGAACGTTATTTTTGAATTACAAAACGACAACAAGCAAACTTGCGCATGCTTACTCAGCATCACCTTTAATAAACTCATGAAAAAAACGTATGATAAATTGTTACCTTTGCGGAACAGAACACTCAGCGAAGAAGAAAAATTCGCAATTCAACGCCTTGTAGTCACAATACTCCGCCTTAGGACAAAATTCATACAAGACATGAAGCTAAGACATGTTTCACATGCACCCGATCAGTCAGGAAACAACTATGAAGCTGAAGGATTAGCATTTTATAAAAATGAATTTACCAACCTTCTTGTAGAATTGGGTTTTAGGTCAAACAATAAAAACCCTCGCTCGCCTCATAGATCTCAGCGTAGAAGAATCCCTCAAGCATCATCGTATCAAAGAGTTAATACTCCTCATTCTCCTAAAACAATCATCGTGCCAAAAAGAATCACCTCTTCAACCTCTTCTTCATCGAATAGACTTCCAAATATTCATAATAAGAGACCAGTAGCACAAAAGCATTACTTTTTATGATAAAAAACCTAAATAATTTCTTTTAAGAACAATACCCTGTTGTTATAACGCCATTAATTTTAATACGGAATAATCTTTATGAAACAACTTACGCTGCTTGCCATACCCTTTCTCACTGTCTCTCTTTGCGCAATGACGCCAAACTCTCCAAATGAGACTTCTCTGTGTGGCCTCGAAGAACAAATGAGCAATCTTAATCTTGATACTGCAGCAGCATCAAGCAACACAGGGGACACCAAAACCCTTCTGCAAACAGTCTGTCGTGGCGTTAGAGCAAACAATCCACAACAAGCTCAAGACCTTGTTCTTCAACATCCTCATATTTTAATGGATCAAGATGATGATGGTAATTGCGCACTCCTACGAGCAAGCAAATACACCAACACAATTCGCAATCTCTTTGATACCCCGAAGTGGATAACCTCTGTACGATATGAATTGGCAATGAAAATAAAACTTGTACAATTTTTTCTCCAACAAACACAAAAGCATTATCCCAACTATGACATCCCAAGCATGGATAATAACGAAGAGCAAACATGCTTGCATCTGCTCAGCAAACTTCTGTACAAAGTGCTTAAAAAAATTCATAAAAAACTGCAAAGCAACGCCGATAACTTGTCGAACAATAAAACCAAACATGCTATCGACACACTTTTCCATGTAATACAAAATTTACACAACCAGATACGAACCTTTATTGCACAATACCCACGCTCTCTCCGCAAAGCGGACTTGTATGATGTAGAACCAAAACGCTACCTTAGAAAAATCAAACAGTTTTGGAGAGAAGGCCTTGCACCACTTCTTGAATCACATGACATTTTTGTCCAAGAAATTATGTTCCGTTCATCACAAAATTCACCGAGAGATCCACAACGCCGCCGTCCTGCAACACCATGCCCCAACATCATAAAACAACGTGGTAGCGGAGGCGTTACAAGAAAACGCAACAAGAAAAAGAGGCTACGTCGCAAACAATCTACCCGCACACAATATGCTGGGAGTCTTCCTCAAATTCGTAACGTTTATGGCGTATAAAAACGTAGCAACATGAAAAAAAACCCTATTGTTTTTGTCTTTTTTTTCATATTTTCCTGCATACAGCAAACCTTTTGCTATTTCATTCCGACCATGCAATTAATGGCGACGTTGATTTAATGAGAAGAAGTTGCGAATATGTCCCCGAGCAAGTGAACTTTGCTGATGCAGATGGCAACACTCCTCTGCATCACGCATGCCATTTTGAACACCTTGCATGCATAAAATTGCTGATTGATTTACATGCAAAGCTCAATACGCAAAATCAAAAACTTGAAACACCTCTTCACATTGCGGTAAAAACAAATAATGCGAATATCGTTGCCCTTTTACTACAATGTGGAGCACACAAGAGCATTAAAAATGCAAAAGGATATACACCACTGGACTACGCTCGAAATGAAGAAATTATTCGACTTTTAACAAGAAAAAAGAACCAAAGAGTAGTGTATATTTCACTTCCTCGTATTTTACATAGAAGAAAAAAAATTGTTCCTTGGAAATATAGCTATTAAAACAAATGAGGAGATCCGGTAATGAAACAATGGGCCCATCTTTTTACTCTTCTTATGCTCGTACATATAACGTCACTATCACTTTTTTCTATGAAGAGACACCGCCGTCGCATTCCAAAAGGGTTTAGAAGACAGTGTGAACAACTCTTTCAGCTTGAACGAAAAGACTCGGGTACTCTTTTGCAAAACTATGAAAGTTCTGAGATCGAAGACCTGATAAAGCAAGTCAGAACACTTAATCTTGAGTTTGACAGCAGGATGAATAGTCACCCTGATCTTTACGAACTCTTTCAAGATCCACAAAACTTCGAAGAGATAAAACAAAATATTAGTGACACCAATATTGATCAACCTCTTAGCAGATCAAGAAAACGAGCGTTGCACTACGCTGCAATGAGCGGGCATAAACCTTATGTAGACTACTGTTTACAACAAGGCGCCTATGTAGATCAATCAGACAGAACAGGAAATCCTCCAGTTTTTTATGCAGCAGGCTATGACTATGAACCATGTGTTTATGCCCTATACGAAGCAAATGCCAATACGGGATGCGCAAATAGACGACAACAAACTATTCTGCACATTGTTGCAAATAATGGCAATCTACCTCTTACCAAATTTTTTGTGGAAAAAAATCCCAACCTTCTATTCATCTCTGACGAAGATGGTAATTATCCACTCCACCTTGCTTGCTGTTTTGGGCTTAATAGAATCAAGAAAAAACACTCACAAAAAAGAAGAAAAGCCGAATGCGCACTATTTCTCCTAGCAGCAATGTTGCAGCCTGAAGAGGCCCAGAAAGAAGAACTTGTAATTCTGCCAAATGAAACAGGTCAAACCTTTCTTCATATGATTCTCCAACGCAAAATACAGCTTCTTCGAATTGTTCAAAAACGCCTCCTAGAGGTAAAAAAACTACAAAACAAGGATGTCACCTTTATTAAGCAAAAGTTCCAGGAAATCCACTATATTAACCAGTTTTTTGATCGAATCATACAGATAAACCCACAAGCTCTGCACATCAAAGATGGAGACTTCACAAATACTACACCAAATAAACTCGCACTCGACTGTAACCGCATATATGATCAATATATTCACGCACGACTAAGACAGTTAAAACTACTAAAACATGTCACCCCAAAGAATTCTCCTCGTGTCAGGAAAAAACACCGACAGAAAAAGCGTAAATCACTTTTTCCAAACATACACAAAAAACACTAGTCATAATTTTTACTCAATAATTACCAAGAAGGGCTTTCTTGTTCAAAGAAAGCCCTTCTTATTTTGTCTTTTTCTCCCAAATTACCAAACCCTTCACTTTTACCTTTAATTTATTTTATATTTGTAATAATAAATATAAAATATGCGTATTCTTGGGAGAGAATAATGAATAAAAAATTAACTATTATTGCAATCATCATTGCAATATCACTCACACAAAGTGTTCTATTGGGCATGCGAAGCGATAAAAAACATCACAGGCATAGAAAAAAATCAAAACGACAACACTTAGACAAAATGTATCAACAACTCTATGAAGAACGGCAAGATGAGGAAATAAAACTTCTGAGAGAAGACGTTGGAAAGATGAAACACAAAGCTGAGCAAATTCGCTACAACAGAATGCGTAGACTGCTCAAAAAACCAGGGAATATCAAGCTTGTCCAAAAAAGAATCACTCAAAAAAATGTAAATAAACCGCTGAATAATAACGACCACTATGCCATCCATCTTGCTGCACGCTACGGACACTATCTTAACCATCTTTTAAGTATTGGGGCTAATATAAACGCACGAAATTATCAAGAAAAAACACCGCTGCACTATGCCGTCTTTTGTGGAAATACACACACAATGATAAAACTCATTGAGCACGAAGCTGATATCACGTGTCTTGATATCGACAATAATTCTTTACTTCATACAGCCCTACTCAGGCACAGACACCATTTAAACTTGTTCAAAAAAAAGATCACCTCATATAGAGGCAGAAAACTAAAACCTGAAAGTTTTGATTTTATAAAAAAACACTTAAAGTCTCTCGATAAAAATCGCCGAATTGTTCGCTACTTTAAAAACGCACTAGGAGAATTTTGGAATAAAGCAAACGACCAAGAAGAAAAGCCTGAACGCATTAATAAGCATTGTAGAAACATACTCAATCAAATTAAACAATCGTATGATTTTCTAAAACGCAGAAATCCAAAACTTCCTCCTCTTCCTAATTTTTGTG
>JAUIHA010000049.1 GCA_030432505.1 bacterium
CGACAATGTCATTGGTTATGTGCATGCGCATGATGTATATCATGTTTCTAAAAATGTTCAGGAAAATGAGGAAAAGCTCAGAGAAATGATTTCTCGTCAAGCACAAAAAATGCTTGGACATCCATTTTCGTGGTATTGCAGAAGTTCGTATAACAAAAAAGATAAAAAGCAATTGACCAGTATGGGGTGTGATGGATTAGTAGATCTTGTATATCGCAGTTGTGGGCTTGATTTACCACGTTTTGCTGCAGATCAATATGCACAAGGAACGCCGATAGATGGTAAAGATGTAAAAGTTGGAGACTTAATTTTTTTTGGCTCAGTACGTGGACAATTTCGAGCACATCACAGCATGATGTATTTGGGAAATGGAAAATTAATTGAGGCAACGTATCAATCACCAGCACCGCATTTTCCTGCTCGAGTCATTTCATGCTCCAGGCGCTTGCGTAGATCTATGCGAGAGATAAAAAATGGTCAAAACTTTGGACGATTCAAGGTTTATTTTTGTTCGTACTTATCATCAAAAAAAATGATTCAAGCATTACGTACACGAGCTATTAATCCTGATGATGAACAAAATATGCTTCGTGTTCTTTTGAAACAGAAGGGTGCTGATAAGGATTGTGTATTGGGCCATCTTCGTGAATTTGGCCACGCTGACTACAAAACACTTCCCCAAGCGAAAGCAAAAATGGTTATTACAAAGCCAATTGTAAATCTTCGTTTATTACCATTTGAGGGCGCTGGCCAGTGCGCACCGTTAATGTTTGATGATGATGCTCTACAATACAGCCAGCTTCTTCTTGGAGAGCGCGTGTACTTATTGGGTGAGCGTGATGATTGGATTAAAGTTGAAGCATTTGAGCATACGCCACTTGGTTCCGGAAAATGTCAGGAGCGTTTTATTGGATGGATTAAAAAAGACCAAGCGCAAGAGGTTCAAGCATTTCCGCATTACGATGTGATAGTACAAGAGCACTGGGCACCGCTTTATGTACAGCCTGATGAGCACAGCAAGTGTATTTATAAAATTTCTTTGGGAACAAAGCTGTGCGCTCATTATTACAATGATGATTGGTTACAAGTGACACTGCACGATGGTGCTCATTATTTTGTAAAACGTGAGCATGTGTATGCACTGACAAAGTGTGTGCAAGAAGATGAGGAAACGCTACGAGAAAATATTGTTACAACAGCTAAAAAGTTTTTGGGAATTCCATATTGCTGGGGTGGTAGAAGTTCGTATAATCAGGCTGATAAAGAACACCTGACCGGTGTTGATTGTTCAAGTTTGATTGAACTTGTGTATCGTGCTCATGGTTTGCAAATTCCGCGAATGTCACACTTTCAATATCTTTACAGTACGCTGATTTCGGTCAAACATTTGAAACCTGGCGATTTAGTCTTTTTTGCAAAGCTTGAAAACCCTCAACTTGTTGTGCACGTTATGATGTACATTGGTGATGGAATGCTTCTTGAGGCAACAAGCTATAACGATTATCCACATAAGTCACAGATTATTTCAGTAAAAGAAAAAATTGGTAAACCGTTATCACAACTTGAGCAGGGGAGTGTAACAGATAAGTATGTTACCTACTTTGCTTCATATTTGAGTTCACAGACGAATATTCAGAAGTTACGAGATTTAATGCTATAGGTAGTTTATGAAAAAAACTTTTTTAATCGTACTTATATTTTTTCTGAGTAATAGTTTTATACAAGCTGCCAGTATACAACTATCGGATATAAAAGATGCTATGAAATGTGACAATGTTGACCAGCTTAACAAGCTCTTTTCTCTGAGGCTTACTAGGTCAATTCAGCAAAGAATTGTTGGTATTGCAATTGAAAATAAGAGTCATGACTGTATGACTAAAATTATCACATCATGGGTATTCTATTGGAAGGAAGATGAAATTCAATGTTTCATTTTAAGAATTATGAAAGAATTTCCAACGTTTAATAATAGTGATGCGATTAGAGCAATTCTTAATCTTCGGGGTATTGTTTGGAATCAAACAGAAATATGTCGTTTTGCCCAACAAGCGGTTACGTGTTCTCTAGATGTGGCTTTCTACAGCATTCTTGCAAAGTATGATCTATCATTGCCATTTTTACGTGGGCTTCGGTTGAATATTGGCTTACATTGTGACTGCTGTAAAGAGGCTCGTTACTGCCTGTCGTGTGACAACATAAGAAGGTTGTTAAGTGAAGAAAATATAAATAGGAAAAGCTAGATTTTATCAATCGTGAGAAACAAGTGTGATTCCAAGGTCACGGGCTTGTTGAATAAATTTTTCTTTTTCAGCAATAAAGGTATGTGTTGAAAGCCAGGCAATGGTTGAAACCTCACCTTTTTTAATGCCTTCAAGAGATTTAGGACCAAGCGTTGGTAAATCAAATTTTCTATTTTGATCGGTTCGTGCTGCTTTACAGATGATGACACCTTTTTGTCCAAGTTCAATACCGCGCTTAATGCAGTTATCCGTTCCTTCAATTGCTTCAACAGCTAAAACCATTTTGTCTTTGACAACAACCGTTTGGCCAATGTCACACTGTGAAAGTTTTTGTGCTGTTTGAATACCAAAGGTAATGTCTTCTTTTATAGAATCATTAAGTGTGCCGGTAAGAACGCCGGGTGGAACAAATAACGAACCCAAAACTTCATCTTGTTTAATCACTTGAATGCCACGATCAGCAAGTACTTGGAGGATTTTTTCCATAATTGCTGAATCGTTTTTAACCAGTAGCGATGCAAGTAACTTAACTCCGAGCCAATCGAGTTTTACTTTTTTTAGTAAATTTCGTTTATCAACTTTGCCAATTAAAAGTGCCTTGGTGGCACCATATTCTTCAAGTAGAGAAAGAACTTTTCCTGGTTTGTAAAATGCTTGTGTAATAACTGGAGCTTCGCCTTGAGTTGCTTCTTCAAGTTGTTTTTGATTATCTTCAGGAAAAAGAGAGACGACAAAAAAATCTTTGCCGTCTTTACGCAGATTGTGACATGCTTCAACAGGAAGTGAACCGGTACCTGCAATGATTGCAATCATCTGAGTCCAAGTTGCTTTTCAATGTCGAAGGTTATGTTGAGCGCAGTCAAATCTTGGTCTGGATTACGCAGATTGTCTTTATTGTTAATCGCTTCAATAAAATGTTCAATTTCTAATTTTAATGGATTGTCTTTGTAGACAAATAGATGCTCTACCGTACCCGCTTGTTTGTACTTCAATTCATTGTTACCAACTTGAACGCTGGAACTTGCCTGACGGTGAATTTCAATGTCTTGTGTTGCAAAATCAAGCGTAATGAACTCATTCTTTTGATGAATTGTCATGGTACGTTTCTTAATTTGGGATGCACGGCTAGAAATAATGTTAGCAATAACACCGTTTTCGAAAGAAATGCTTGTTGATGCAATATCACAAGAATCGGTATGAACTTTTTTTGCATTGGTGGTTAAGTTCTTAACGGGAGAGTTAACCAAATTTAAAATGATGTCTAAGTCGTGAATCATTAGATCAAGAACAACACTGTCTTTTTGTACGCGCGGTACAAAAGGACCCATACGATGACTTTCAATAAGGTATGGTTCATCTATAATTTTTTTAAGTTCTTGAACAGCTCCGTTAAACCGCTCAACGTGACCAACGTGGAGTGCTACATTGTTTTGATGTGCCAGATTGAAAAGCTCAACGGCTTCATCAATTGTTTTTGTTAGCGGCTTTTCAATTAAAACGTGCTTACCTTTTTCTATACATGCTTTTGCTGCCTCGTGATGCAAGTTTGTTGGAAGAGCGATAATAACACCATCAACTTGATCAATCCAGTCGTTATAATCTTTGGTTTTGATTGTTGTCTTATTGCTGATTTTATTCCAATTGTTTTCATCAAGATCTGCAATACCAACAAGATCAACAGAATGAAGTTGTGAACAGATGGATGCGTGATAGCCACCCATTTTACCAAGACCAATAACGCCAAGTTTAATCTTACTCATGCTATTCCTTACGTGCATCAAAAATAGTTTTTCTAGAAACACCGCGGTCGCTTGAAGAGACGAATGTTAAGAACTCTTGTACATATGAATCATTAACTAAAGTATCATCTTCTTGTATGCGTTGTTCGAGTATAGCAAAAGGGAGTTTTTCTTGATAGAACAAATGTGTAACTTTTTTTAGTGCGTTAATGTTATTTCCAGAAAGTCCTGCACGTTTAAGTGCAACAGCATTAAGGCCGGCAAACTTTCCAGGTTGCCCATTAAACAAACAAAATGGTGGAAGATCCTGGCGTGCGCCACTAAATGGTGCAACAGCAGTGAATGCACCAACTTTGCAAAATTGATGTGTTGCCGCGTATGCCATTAAAAATGCATTGCGTTGTACATGCGTGTGTCCACCAAGGCTAACGTTATTAATAAGTGTAACATTGTCTTCAAGTGTTACATCATGTGAAACATGTGCATAGTTCATTAAGTAGCAATTGTTACCAATAACTGTTTTGCCATCTTTGTATCGAGATGCATGAATAGTAACAAACTCTCTGATCTCACAATTTTTTTTAATATGAATGGTCCCTAAAGACTCCTTAAGCCCGGTGACTTGTGCCGGATAACCAATAGCAACATGCGCAAAAATGCGTGTTCCTGATTCGATACGGACATTTCCGGTAATAATACAAAAAGGGCCTACCTTGACGCCGTCTTCAATAATAACATTTTCGCTAATAAGTGCTGTTGGGTGGATAAAAGTTTCTGGTGAATTAAAAAAAGCTTCCTCGTTTAAGGAAGCTTTTGAATTTTTTTCAATCATGTTTTTCTCGAAGTTTAATGGTTGGGGTGGAAGGGATCGAACCTTCGCATGGCGGTACCAAAAACCGCTGCCTTACCACTTGGCTACACCCCATCAAATCTCAAAGAGAAATGAGTAAAGGCCTTATTCTTCGTCTCCTGCTATCTTCTTGTACTCTTCAATGATCGTTTGCTCTACCAAAGTCCTTGTATCGGAGTTCAGCGGGTGCACGATGTCCTTAAAGGTACCATCCTTTTTTCTACGAGAAGGCATGGATACAAAAAGGCCTTTGTCGCTTTGGATGACTTTCATGTCGCGAATGATAAAGCAACCATCGAAAACCATCGTGGCATAAGCCTTAAGTTTACCTTCGTTAGCAGGATAAACCTTTACTTCTGTAATCTCCATTATGTTCCCTCGGTTAGTGACGAAGATACGAGCTCAAATTGCTTATTGCACCGCACCTTTACGCATTATTAATGTCTTAACTCTTTCTCTCACTTTGAACGTGAGTATAATTTAAATCTACCTGAGGCATTTGTCAACAGAATTATTGACCAGGAGCGATTTTTTCTGCACAACGTAGTTTGGCAGAGCGTGCAGAAGGGTTTTGTTCAATCTCTTGATCGGTGCCATGGATCGGCTTATTCGTGATTGTTTTGAGGTCTAATTGATGCTCTCTAAAAAAGTTTTTTACCAGCCTATCTTCAAGGGAATGAAAGCTAATGCAGACAATTCTTCCATGAGGATTTAAGAGCTGGTGTGCTGCAGATAAAAAGCTTTTAATATTGCTGAGCTCGTTATTAACTTCGATACGTAGTGCTTGAAAAGTTTTAGTAGCAGGATGAATTTTTCTACGTCCTTTTTGCTTTTGTATTGGAACAACATCTTCAATAAGTTTTGCGAGCTCGAGCGTTTTTCTAAAATGTTTCTTTTTACGTTGTTCTATAATTGCTTGAACTATTTTTCGTGCAAATTTTTCTTCGCCATATTCGTACAAGATAGTAAGAAGCTTTTTCTCAGAATAGGTATTAACGATTGTTGCTGCTGTTACGCGCTGATGAGCAGGAGACATACGCATATCAAGTGGCGTATCAACTCTGAATGAAAAACCTTCCTTTTTGAAAATTTGCGTTTGAGATGTGCCAAAGTCTGCCAAAACGCCATCGATGTGATGAATCTTTTCTTTCTTGAGTATGCGATACAAATGAGAAAAATTTCCCCACAAAACTCTAAATCGATCACCGTACTTTTCTTTTAATGGCTCGGCATTTTCTTCAATAGCAACCGTATCCCAATCAAGGGCTATTACTTTACAGTTTGGTTCATGATCAAGAATTGCTCGTGTATGCCCTCCCCCACCAAACGTGGCGTCAATATAAAGCTTGCCTGGTTGGGGGTTGAGGTACTCGAGCACTTCATCTACTAAGACACTTTTATGGTAGGTTTCTTTATTTTCGTTATTCATCGTAAAACTTTGCTGAAATCAATCTTTCTTATGGGTTTGACTATATAATCCATGAATTTTTCACGTAGACCGTACATTTCTACCTCTAGTATAACATTTTTATTT
>JAUIHA010000050.1 GCA_030432505.1 bacterium
TATCTTGTAACCCATGTGGCTCCAAGGGTCGCTATGCCCTCGAGAAGCAGAAGTACCTGCTTTGGAGGGAACTCCCCAGAACTTATCCAAAGAATATTCGTTGTAAAACACGCTCAATCTTCTCTCCTTCTTGAATTGCTGTTGAATGCTTTTGTACAAATTGAGTGATAAAACGTTCTTGCTCAGTAGTTTCTGATGATGCATCATCAGTGTGCTCGAGAACTACCCCAGATGATGGAAACACAACATCGTCCTCGTTGTCATGTTTTGTGTGTTCATCCTCATCAAGTTTTTCAAGGGTAAGGTCTGGTTGTGCTGAAACTCTCGTTATAGATATAGTTTTATTTTTGTAGTATTTCCAAATTACTTGATAATCATCACTGTCAGCGTCAATGTGTAATGTTTGAATTTCTTCTGGGGTAAATGTTTTGCTTTCAACTGTTGTTAAACCTTTTTTCTTAAGAATATATATTGTTACTTGTCCATTATAGTCTCGAGCTACGAGGAATATGTGCTCGAAATTTTCTTTAAAGGTTTCGCAGCATAGTACTTTTGCATGACCAATTGAATACAGAGCTTCAGACTCCGCACAGTGGATGAGGACAGCGTTGTCTCCGTCTTCTGATTGTATAACATCGTATGATAATGCGTGTGTTACAACTTCAAAATCATCATTTACTGGCGCGGTTTGATGTTTGATTTTTGAAAAATCTACATCTGTAGGCGAACCGTGGCTTGCTGTAGAGGTATCATCGTCTTCACCTTCACCTTCTTGTTCATCGTCATCGTCGTGAGTACCAGTGACGTTGTCTTGTAACATTGGCGCTACAATAGGTGTTGTTTCATGAACAGATCCTGTATCAAGAGGGTTTGTAGTATCAAGTGTTGGTTCATTATCTTTACACCATTGTTCCAGTGCTTCAATTTGTTGAGCCATTGAAGTAGTTAATGGTATAATAGGTCTTTCTTCGCGAGTAGCTGTGCGAGTTTTGATAACGCTACCATCATTGATATTGTAAAGCGTCATTTTCATGGCACCTGTTCCACAATAGTCTATGCATACGTAAGCAACGTTTGAATCCTGAGAATGTGGAGCGCAGTACATCAGTATGTTGGGAAAAGGTACTTCAACTTTGAGTTTGCCTTGGATGAGTGCATAGTTATTGCCTGGTTTTTCAACGTTAATAAATTTGTAGAAGGTTTCTTCATCACTACCGTTTTCACCTTCATCATGATCAACTAGGCTTTCATCCCTATTTTTTTTCTTATCGGGTTTTCCTGTGCTGTGATCAGGAGTTGGTGTTTCGGGAGGGAAGTTGTCTCTTGGTGTTTGACCATCATCTTGACCATCTGTAGAACCATCATGTTGACTAGGCTGCTCGTCTTCATCATCTGAATCAGGCATGGCATTTCTACCGCACCATGTTCTGACATCGCAAGGATTCGCACCGCGACGACGACTTTTATCCCGTTGTGTGCTGTGTGCTGGGCCAGCAAAAACATCTTGAAAACAAGAAAGAGAAAGAAGTACTAAGAGAAGTTTGAGTACAAACCTTTTCATTACAAAGCTCCTTACTTCTTTGTGTATAGTAAAAAAATACTAATTTTATTTTTCTACACTACAACGTATGCATGAGAAGCTCAAGAAATAAACGATATTTTTTCTTTTGTATTTATGCCGTGTGTCTATGCAGTGTTTTTGTGTTTGCTTTATCTGCTTCAAGTTGTGCAATGCAGTTGTCCAGAGCTGATTTGCATGCGGCATACTGTTTGAAGATAGTAAGCGTTTCTCCAAGGTGTTCTTTGGTTTCTTCCATAACCGGAATAGACCTGCAGAGTTCTCCAGTTTTTTTGCAATGAAGATTAATGAAGTAGGTATTGTGCCGAGATATCAAGTACACCGCGAGTACATTACTGTAATGGTCTCCATATTCACAGTGCACAACGGTTAATTCGTTGAGATTGTCAAAATGAATGGTATCCGTTTTTTGATCGATAGTAACTTTATAAAAAAACTTTGTTGCCTGGATGTTTGGTCCAAAAACACAAGCAGTGAGTAGTGTGATAAAAAGTGTAAAACAATGTTTTGTCATTGTTGCATAGTTCCTGATAAAAAGCTTGTAGCTATACAGATGTCACCCCGGACTCTGATCAGGAGTCCAAATATAATTCCTTATTTTGAAACACGGAAGCAGAGTATATACTACTTACTCAATATTTGAAACTTTAAAAGCAAAAACACGCTTTTTGTAGTATTTGGGGTTATATACTCCCTGCTCAAAAGCTTTGTGATCAAATAGCTTTACTTCATCGCTTTCTGCATTAAGTCCCATAAGTTCACGCCATCGCCATGCAAGGTTGCTGATAGTCATGTTGTGAGACTCTTTGAGTTGTGAAAGAGGAATTAGAAAAGCACTTTTTTTTGTTTTGCAAAATGCATTGTTTTCCATTTCTCCAGTAACAAGTAAAAATTGTTGATCTTCACATGAAATTAGATAGGCATGAGAATATGACTTATTGGCTTCAAGCGTTACTTTTTTAAGTATTTTTGCCTGAGAAAGTTTGTGACTATCTCCAAGTATTTTTTTTAGATCATGTGCTTGTATTGTGTATGTATTAATGTACAAGAGAACAAACAGAAGTAAAAATTTTTTCATTAGTTCTCCCTCTTTAAAATTAAAAAGGGCTTGTAACACAAGCCCTGTGAGTTGCTATTTATTTGTATAACTTAATAGTCTGAAGAACCTGAGGAGCATTTCTTGTTGGTCGTGTTACTTGAAGTTGTGTTCCACCTTGTGACCATTGTAGGTTTTTTGCACGGTTGCTAATTCCGTTTTTATATGAAGTTTTTCCATTTTGTGCGTTATAGATGCAAACTGTTATTTTTTGAAAACCTTTACTTCTCTTTCTTGTATTCCAGCTACTTTTATAACCAAGAAGCAGAGCAAAGATTGTTGGATTTGTTGGATTTTGATACAGACAATTACCAATTATTTTTCGCTGGTCAATGGTGAGTACCTTGCCATATTGTTTCCCCTGATTCCAAAATGATATTTTATGACGAAGGTTGTTGGTCCCGCTACTGATAATTTTGTATGACTCATTATTACCGAAGTTTACATTGCGCATATCTTCATCAGCATCTTGTTGAGTATTTCCAGAACCCCAGTTCCATGGCAAGAGAGCTTGCATTGCCTGACATGAGTTTGATGTGAGCGAAAGAGTAAGTGCACTAGCAAAAAGATAACGTAAGAGTTTTTTGTTCATGAGTTCTCCTTTTTTAGAATTAACGGTTAACACTGATTTTCTCTGCTTGGCCTGAGTTGAGAATACAAATGTGTTTGCCATCTTGGCTCCACATAATGCCTTGAGGCTCTTTACTTTTTATTTGGCGAGTTCGAATAAAAGAACCTTTTTGTGCATTGTAAATACGAAGGGTGATAGTTTTATATTTTTTTGTTGTATCGTCGTATTGATAACCAAGAAGCATGGCAAATAAATGTTCATCAAGGGGACTTTGATAGAGTTTTTCACCAAGTATCACGTGGTTTTTGATTTCAAAGCTTGCATTATACTGAGTAAATGCAACAAGACAGCAAAGTTCATTGTTTGCATCTTTCAGGAGAAGATATGGGTCTTCGGTAATGATTTCATCCTCATCATCTTCGTCGTCAGACTCTTGCTCAGGTTCTCTTTCAGCATCATTTTCAGGTTGATATTCTTCTAGATTTTGTGCTTCACCCATTTCTTCTTGTTCGTCTTCAGGTTTTTCTTCGCTTCTTATTGTTAAGTGCTCAAAGTCATCAGCAAGCTCTTGCTCTGTGGGGGCAGCGAATACGCTTCTAAGGTCTTCTTGAGCATCAGCAGGGTCGAGTTGTGATGCATATATAAGGGATCCGAAAGGCCAAACGGCATAGCATGAAGATGCAATGAGTGAAAGGGTAAAAAAGGTTGCAAGAATTGTGCGTAAGAAATTTTTATTCATTTGGACTCCTTTATGCACGTCATGCTGAACTTGATTCAGCATCCAAATGTGATTTCCTTATTTATTTTAATTATAAGGAGTTATATTTGGACCCTGAATAGCGAGTTCAGGGTGACATCTGTAGAATAAGTAGCGTTATATTTTTATTCATTAATCGTGTTTTCTAAAGTACGCATAAAAGATTTGTTTTGAAAAGAGATTAAGAAAATAGGGCCTGATTTTCAGGCCCTATTGTTATTTTAGTTGTTTCCGTTAATTGGTATTGTTATCTGTGTATTTCCAATTTGGATTGTTGTATCATTTATCCAACGGATTTTTTGTGAACGTAGGCTTTTGTTAAGTCTTGTTTTTATTTGTTTAGACTTCTTTTTGGTTGCGTCATGCACATAGAGACGTAAATCAATTATTGTGCGGCTTTTCTTTCTGCGATTGTTTGTTCGGCGAGTAACTAAATAGACAAACAAGTGTTTTCTCCAAGGGTGTTGGGTAATGCTTTTTCTAACAACAGGATGTTTGTGACGTGCCATTGAAATAGGTTGGTCATTGCAAAGAAACGTGATTTGCAAGTTACTTTTGTTTGCTTTATAGCGGTAAATATTTTTTACAGGATTTCCAAGGATCGCGTTTCTAAAATGTTCTAAGTCGTTAAGATTTTTTGTTTTTGGTTTGAACATATCAGGAGAATATTCCCAATTTTGATCAATCTCGTGAAGTAATGGTACCATTTCCATTGTTTCGTTGTCGCTTCCATCGTCAACGCTTGTCATTTGCTTCCTTATTTCGTCATTCCATTCGTCTTGTACCTTTTGAGGATAGTAGGAATATGGCATCCATCCTTGAGGTTTATCTGTCGTATCTTCATCTGATGATCGGTGTGTAAGAGCAAAAGGAGGAGCGCTTGATTTTCGTGCATTCCAGAGAGGTACAGGTTGTTTGTCCAATGAAAGTTGAGCGAGTGTTCTTTGTAGATGGAGGAGATCTATGTCTACAGACAGATCTGTTGGAGGTGTAAGGTTTCTTTGCGGTGTTGGACGCTGAAGGTATTGTTGTGCGTGTGATAGATTTATAGTTTTTGTTTCTACAGAGTTGTCAGTACAGTTGTATTCTATAAAAATTACAGTATCTCTTTGTGGTTTTATTACCAAAAGTAAGTATGAGTTTGAGGATTCGTTTTTTTGAATGAAGAAAAAGTCGCTTGGTGTTACTAGAATGGTAGATTCGTTATCATCTCCATCAGTAAATTTAATGATAGTGCCATGAGATACTTGGAGAACGTGGAATGGGCTTTCGTCTGATACTGGGCTTGATTCAAGCGTCATGAGAGCAAGTTCTTTGCTGAGTTTATCAGTATCTTGCTCGTCATCATCGTGCTTTTCTTTAGAATCATCTTCTTCATCAGAAATTAAGGCAGGCATATCTTTATAAGGATCTTCTTCATCAACTTTTTGCTGTTGTTGTACTGAAAATACATCTTGAAGAGTTTCCTCTGGATCTGTTGTTGATTCCCAACTTGGTAGATAATTCAGAGGATTTCCATATTTCTTTGCCGTTTTCCATGCTTTTCCTAATGTTTGTTTCATCCCAAAACATGGTGGCGATGAAAATGATAGAGCAAATACCTGAATTAAAATAAAAATAAACAGATTGTTCCTTAAGAATTTCTTCATACTTCTCTCCCCTTTAAAAATGTCAAAAACTTCTCGTCAGTTTACCTGTAAGTTTTTAGCCTGTGAAGAAATTAACCATTCCTTCCTAAGTATAGCGAATTTAAAGGGTGTTAAGATATAGTTTTACATTACTGCGTAATAGTTGCTAGAGTAGGCTGTTCCATGACTATATGAGTGATGTTAGAATAGAAAATACTGGCTGTTTGCAGATCAAAAAGAGCAATTTTCCCATTGTCACATTGCATACCCAAAAAATTACCTGATATATCCCATGCAATGCGATGTACTTTTTTTGTGTACATGACGTAGTAGGGTCCATCGAAGCTTTGAGTTGCGGTATCAAAAATATGTAAAAAATGATCAACAACAAAGGCTATCAGGTGAGAGTTCGCAGGATTCTTGTTCCATGCAAAAAGAGTAAAGTCCGTTTTAGCTGAGATAATTTTTTTCCCCTGATTATCTTTTAATATAAAGCGTTTTCCTGAATGAAGAATAGCCCTTAAAGAGTTTATTGGATGAGTGTTGGATTGAGATTTTGGAAGACCTAAACGAATGCCAAGGTTTCTATATAAAGATCTTGCTCTAAAAAGCTTTGAGGGGAAACTAAGC
>JAUIHA010000051.1 GCA_030432505.1 bacterium
GGCCAGAGAAAGGTCATAGGATGTTACACATGGTTTGGTAGATTTTAGTTCAATTTTCCCGGGCCGACCTTGAGCATGATAGTCGAGGGCCTGCTTTTTTTTAGAAGGGGTTGCAGACGAGTTTTCTTCCACTTGGCTTTCCTTTTTACGATAAATGAGTTCTCATAATCTTGCCTGAGGACAGTGAGTCAAGGCAATGATGAGTTAAAAAAGGCCCGGCCATTATGAAGAAAAGAATGCAGAGTTTTTTTGAAAAAATGCTTGAGCGAGAAAATCATTCACCGCATTTTTTCTTTGTTCTTGCCTCTATGGTTATTCTCTATTTTCAACATTTAGGGACAAAAGGTTTTTTTCATGATGGATACCTATATGCAAATCTTGGAAAAAATGCTTACCAAATGGGGCGTTGGCTCATCCCTTTTCACTCAGAGACACAATATTTTGAGTTTTTTCATAATAAAATACTCCATATCTTAAAAAAGACAGATACATAACAAAGGTTTATTCGTTGCATTGTTGTAAAACCAGTACGCGCGATGAGGTCGTACAACGCTGCGGAAAATAAGCCTTTAACTAAAAGTCTTGCTTCGAAAATGTTTTAAGAAATTAAAACAATAATGGAAGAAGACCCACCCCAAAAACAACTCTAATTTCTACGGTTAGATTTCAAGTTGATAGACCAATGTTAGCACAACTAAAGGCAAAAGCAAGTTTTTGTAAAAAAAGATTATTTTTAGTCTGGAACCTGTTCGCTCAATTGCCAAAGTAGGTCAAATGCCTGTTTAGGTGATAGTTGGTTGAGGTCGTTTTGCTTGATTAGATCGATGTATTCACGATATTTTTCTATTTTTTTTACTAATTGATAATTTTCTTGTTGAAGTGTGTACGTGTCATCACGATTGTTAGTATTTTGTGATGAGCTGGTGGCTGGTTGTATCGTTTTCTCGGCATGAAAAGATGCAAGGAGTTCTTGCGCTCGGCTGACTACATTATCAGGTAAGTGGGCAAGTTTTGCGACATCAAGACCAAAGCTTTGGCCTGCAATACCAGGAGAAACCTCGTGGAGAAAGTGAAGCTGATCCCCAATTTTTTTGCACTTGAGTGAGTAATTTTTAATGACAGGAATTGTTTTTTCAAGTTCGGTGAGTTCGTGATAATGAGTAGCAAAGAGGCATTTTGCCTGAATTGCATGAACGATATATTCAATAATTGCCTGTGCTAGGGCTATGCCATCATGCGTGCTGGTTCCTCGGCCCACTTCATCAAGAATGACTAGGCTTTGTTTTGTTGCTTGGTTACAAATGGTTGCGGTTTCTTCCATTTCTACAAGGAAGGTACTTTTCCCCTCAGCAAGGTTGTCAGCAGAACCAATACGGGTAAACACGCGGTCAAGCAGTGGAAGCGTTGCTTGCGTTGCCGGAACAAAACTACCACATTGTGCCAAAATACTAATGAGGGCAACTTGGCGGAGGTAGGTTGATTTACCACCCATGTTTGGTCCGGTGATGACGAGAAGAGACTGTGTATTATTCAGCAATGTGTCGTTATGAACAAATGGCGTCCCCAGTTTTGTTTCAATAACTGGGTGCCGTCCTTCTTTAATGATAATTTCATGCGTGTCGTTAAAGATTGGCGCAACATAATTATTGTTATAGGCAACAGTGGCCAGGCTGTATAGGCCATCAAGGTATGAAAGTGCTTGAGCCAGCGCACGAAGGGGTGCCAAAAATGTTTCAACCTCATCTTTAATACGGTTAAAGACATTTGCTTCTACAACGTCAATTTCATTTTGCGCTTTGAACAGTTCATGTTCTAAGTTTTTAAGTTCTTGCGTAACAAAGCGCTTACGGTTCGAAAGTTTTTGTTGTTCTTGAAAATACTCCGGTACCAGCGACAAGTTGGGGTTGGTTACTTCAAGGTAATATCCTGATACTCTGTTGAACCCAACCTTCAAGCTATTGATGCCGGTTTTTTCTCGTTCATGTTGTTCAAGTTTTAACAATTCTTGCTGACCATTTTCTACCAAGTTTCTTAAGTGATCAAGTTGGTGATCAAACCCTTTTTTGATGATGTGGTTATTCGTATTATTCTCATGCAAGCTTTGCTCGAGTAGGGTAGTTAATCCTGAAAAATCGCCGATTTTTTCATGAATCATCATGCCAAGGCTGGTTGTTATTTTTTCATGGATCAGTGTTTTAATAGATGGCGTGATGGTGAGCGATTCTTTAAGTGCTAAGTAATCTTGTACTTGCGCGCGCCTGAGTGCAATACGTCCAATGATGCGTTCAAGGTCGGCAAGGCCACCAAGAAGTTTTTCTAGCTTCTGTGAGGTTTCAATATCGTGATAGAGTGTTTGTACCACTTCTTGGCGTTGTACAATAGCATCTTTATGCATGAGTGGACGCAACAGCCATTTCTTAAGCGTACGTGAGCCCATGGACGTTTTTGCATGGTCGATTACTGAGAAGAGGGTGTTTTTACTTCCACCTTCATTGTTTTTAACAATTTCTAAATTTTTTTGTGTTGCAGGATCAAGAATCAAGTAATCTTCAGGTTCATAAAATTGAATGGATCTGAATTGCTGAATCGATTTTTCTTGGTTGCGCTTGAGGTAATGGTGCAACATAGAAAGTGAATTCATGATGGTTGGGTTTTCCCCCAACGTTTGCAGTGTCTTTTTGCTAAATTGTGATTCAACCCATGCGTTTGCATCATCACTTTCTGCCCAGTCTCCAGGAGCTAGACTTGCGCAGTAGCCACGTTGTTTAAAAAATGTGGTAAACGGTTTGCCGGTTTTTATTTCTGGAATAACAATTTCATCGGGAAAGAAACGAATGAGTTCTGATTCAATAAGTTTTACATCACCCGCAGGAATTTTTGTTGCAAAAAGTTGTGCAGTTAAAAGCTCTGAAAAAATAAGACCCCATGAATCTTTACCGGGATAAAATGACAACAAATACGATGCTGATTTATCATCGAGCATGGTTGAATCGGTGAGCGTCCCCGGTGTGAATACTTGGGTAACGCCACGTTCAACAACTTTGCCTGGCTCAGGCTTGGTGAGTTGATCACAAATGGCAACTTTAAAACCGCCACTAATCAATTTCTTCAAATAATGATTGAGGGCATGAATAGGAATACCACATAGTGGTATATCTTTACCTTTATTTTTACCACGTTTGGTGAGTGCAATGGCAAGAAATGATGATGCTATTTTTGCATCATCAAAAAATAACTCATAAAAGTCGCCAACTTGGAAGAAGAGGAGGGTGTCTTGGTAATTTTTCTTGATATCGAAAAATTGTTGCATGAGTGGAGTTACTTTTTCTTTTGCCATAGTATTACTTTTGTGGGTTAGTTCTATCAAAAACTTGGATTTAATCTTGGCGAGATGTCATGCTGAACTTGATTCCTCCTTCGCTCAGGTAGCTTCGGAGGACAGGTCAGCATCCAAATATTTATCCGTATAAAAAATAAAGAGTTACATTTGGACCCTGAGAAACAAGCTCAGGGTGACATTGTGTCGCGTACCATATCAAGGTTATTATACACTAACATATCTAAAAAAATAACAGAACTAGAACAGCATTTTAGTTTCTTGTCAAAATGTTCGTGATATGAGATTCTACAAAAATATTTTGTAAGTTTTATTAAGGAGACGTAACTAATGATTATCACCATAGATGGTCCAGCAGCAAGTGGTAAAAGTTCTGTAGCAAAAGCATTGGCTAAGCGTATGAATATCCATTACATTTCAACAGGTGCGCTGTACCGTGCAGTAGCGCATGTACTACGTGTTCTTTATGGTGAAGATTATTTGAATGTAGGCTGCTTTGGCCCATTTAAAATTGATGCAAAAGATTTAACGGTCGTTTCTGATATTCAGTATGAGTTTGAGAGTGATAAGCCAAAAATTTTATTTCGTGGTGAAGATATCACGCAGCATTTGTATCAGCCGCTTATTGATCAACTATCATCAATTGTAAGTGCGAATAAAGATGTTCGAGAAGCACTTTTGCCAGTGCAGCGCAATGTCACAAAAAAATATGATATTGTCGTGTTTCCTGATGCTGAGTACAAATTTTATTTAACGGCACGTCTTGAAGTTCGTGCTCAACGTCTTCTTGATGGTGAGCGGCGTAAAGGTAGAGGAAACTTAGAAGAAATAAAGGATGATTTGGCCAAGCGTGATCACCGCGATGAAAATAGAGAAGTGGCACCGCTTGTTAAACCCGCTGGTGCCATTGAAATTGATAATTCTGCTATGACGTTTGAAGAGACGGTTGAAGCATTTCTTCAACATATAAAAAAATAAAAAAAAGAGGCGAGAATGTAATCTCGCCTCTTTCAAGTTCGTATGACTTTGTCTTTAGATATTATAGTAATCTTGAACTTCTTTATTCATGTTGTTGAACATAACTAAGTAAATCTCTGTGAAGATATCCTTCATTTCCTGTTTTAACTTTGCATCAAGGTCGACGTCAGTTCTCATTGCTATACTACTAATCTTTTGCATTAGGTTTGCAATTTCAGTATTAACACTTTGTGATGTGTTAACGGTTAAGTTTTTGATGACTTGTTGGTCAAGAATGGGATAGATCTCATGATTAATTCCTGCATCAATCATGTCAGCCATAATGCTGCCCATACGTTTACCGTAGTTGCTGAGGAATTGTTGGACTGCAACCGCTGGTTGCTTGCTTTCATCAAATGCATCAATTTCTTTGTGCATTGCTTCAATCATTGACTGTGCAAGAGCATTTGATAGTTCGATGAATTTTTTTGCAGCTTTGCGTTGTTCTTTTTGAGTTCCAACAAAGCGGAACTTTTTGTTAGAGAATTGCGCTACTTCATCTTTGCTGACAGAGCTAAGATCATATCTTTCCTCCAAAGCTTCGCTCATTTTTTTAAGCGAAAGAGTAGACATTTCCTGAAGGCATTTTTGAATTGTCTCTTTTTGCTTCTTTTCAAGGGTTGGTTTTTCCATTACTGCAGCGCTTAGCTTTTGCATATATGGCAACAGGTGACCTGTCATATTCTGCATGATATCAACAATTATTTTCTTTGTTATAGTAGTTCCCATAACTGGATAAATATCGTGAAATACCCCTTTATCTATAAGATGCAGAGACATTTTTTGAGCATGTTCTCCATACTTTTTCATAAGGTCTTGGTATGCAACGACAGCTGGAGTATCATCTTTTATATCATTAATATCTTGAGCGATTGAGTCTGCAAGAATCTTTTCTTCTTTTTCAAAAATGGTAATCAATTTTTTAGCTGCAATTGTCTGTTCTTTTTCTGTTCCAGTGAATCGAAATTGCTTGGAATTTACATTAAGTGTTGCAACAGACGATGCTTTTGTCTCTTGACCGCTCTTTTTACATAAAACCTGTTTTGCAAAAAATGCAGTTCCAAGGGTAATTACACCAACGAATAATAGTGATTTGTTTTTAAATGTCATGATGTTTCCTTTCTTGTTGTGAAAAATAGATATTAGAAGGAACGATTTATCTTCGAAGATAAATTATTTTATAATTTTATTTGTAATTTGTCAAAAAAGTTTTTTATTTGTTATTTTTTATATGAAAAATAATAGCAATTGTTTTTACTTAATTTCTGACTCTTGAATAGCTTCAAGATAAGCATCAAGACTACTTTCAACGGCAGTGTAGATGCATGAGATGAAATCATCTTCGTTGTTGTATTGAACTGCCTTTTCAACTGCATTGATGTAGGCTAAGCGGTCTTCATTTTTGATGATTGAGATTGGATATCCTGCCTGAAGCAGAAGGAGATTCATAAGCAGGCGTGCCGTTCGCCCATTCCCATCAACGAATGGATGTATTGCTACAAGCTTGAGATGAGCAAGGGCAGCTATGGTGACTGGATGCTCATGTGTACTTGTTAGCCATGTTATGAATTCATCCATGAGTGCTGGAACTTTTGCGTAGTTAGGAAAAATAGTTGTGGAGCCAAGAATTCGAACAGCAACACGTCTTAAGGTTCCGGCGTACAGATCATCTATTTTGTGGAGTATTATTCGGTGAATATCGAGTATGTGTGTAATTGATAAATCAGCTCTTTTTATATCAACAAGTGTTTTAATAAAGTCGACAGCCTTAGCGTGGTTGATTGCTTCAAGGTGTTCTTGAATAGTTTTACCACTTATGGTGAGTTGTTTTTCTACAACAAGTGCTGTTTCTTGACGGGAAAGGGTGTTTCC
>JAUIHA010000052.1 GCA_030432505.1 bacterium
TACCCTGCAGCGAAACCTGCTCTTTTTTGCCGTACCATTTTAAAACAAACTGTGTTGAAAAAGAACGATCATCATTTTCAACAACACGCACTTTACGCGCCTGCACCTGATTTTTTGTTTTGAAGCCAAATTTAGCAACAGGATGGTGATACACCGATTCGGCTAACACTTCCTGATCACCAAAAACAACCCCAATGTCGGTACTACCAAAATGTTTAAAAATCTTTCTTTTTTCATGGGCAACATCAGCAAGATTTCCAATGCCGGCAACATGCGAATGCGCGATACAGGTAATCAACCCAATGCTTGGCTTAAGCATATCAACAAGTAAATCCATTTCATTTTTTTCACTGATACCCATTTCAAAGACGGCAAATTGATGCTCGGGTTTCATTTTTATCATATTGAGCGGCAACCCAAATGTGCTATTTTGCGTACCAGAAGAAACAAAGGCATTGATGCCAGAAGCTTCAACAATTGAACGAAGCATTTCCTTGGCTGATGTTTTACCAATGGACCCGGTAATACCAACAACTGGATAGGTGAATTTTTTACGCCACACTTTAGCAAGATCAACTAATATCTGATACGGATCTTGGGCAACAACAATCAAAAAACCATCGGAGAGATTGAAGGATTCAATTTTTTTTAGATCATTAATAATGGCACCTGATGCACCACAAGCAATCGCTTGCTCAAGATAGTCATGCCCATCAACCTGCTTGCCCTTCAAGGCACAAAACAACTGCCCCTTCTCTAGATTTCTAGAATCAATAGAGATGGTCACATCATCAAGAGAAAAGCATGTTGCTGCATGGTCACGAGAAAGGGGATGTATAATTTTATTCTTTGATATGTGTAACGAGGCATAAGGAATCGATTGAACTAAAAAATCCATGTCCAATAACATGCTATACTTTCTCCATTTTAATGGTTTTAGACATTCTACTTTCTCAGCAGTGCAACATACAAGCAAAAATTACGTTTTTTCAATTTTTTGTCAAGTAAATAAACCAAAAAGCCGATCAGTAGCGGCAAAAGAAAAAATCCGAGAAACAATTGCTTGAGTCAGAAAACGCATCTATTTTTTCTTTTTTTGCTTTCACCAGCCATTTCGGTATACTCATGCTCCTTGTAAAAATATCAACTAAAGACTCGTTACTTAAAGGTTTTTCATGAATAATAAGCATCTTCTATTTCTCTGCCTCATGACAATTGCAACACCTCTCATTCTCGCCACAACAGACACGTCTCTTGATAGCGCACAAAAACCAGAATCTACCTACTCCACAGAAACACTCAATAGTGTAGAACAACAACCTGCAGCGCTGATGAGTCCGCCAAGAAAGCCTTCATCAAAGTCACCAGCTCGAACAAATTCTCTTCTTCAAACGCCACCATCTGGACGAGGGCAAGCAGTACCACACAGCCCATCAGGCAGAAGAGTTTCTTTTCCTGATCTTAGCGGAACAATTGAAAAACAACCCAATGAATCGTTAATAAAAAATTACCAGAGAAAACAAACATTAGTTTCTCCATTCCATACAACACACCAAGTGAAAGTTTCACCTGCACATCCACGAAGACAAGACAATCAACTTCGTCGCCAGGACATCACCGTACAAAAATCAGTCCACCGTATAACATTTGATGCCGACGTTAAAGATGAACTTGAAGACGATCTTGAAGCATACCACCAAGGTTCTAAATATGCGTTTGCCCAGCGTTATGTTCGTATGCACGACCGTGTCATTGACCGTTTTGCAACAAACCTGGTAGATTACATTCGCGAAGATAGAAGTAACCGCGTTCCTGGTTCCCATGTAACACCAGACAGACGCACGCTCAACCACGCGCTTACTATCGATATTTTGTATGATGTCATTCGTAAGGGAACTCCTGTCCTGAGCTATAATCGTAATGATAGAGTATGGGTTCTTGAAATTATTGCCTTTGCACCAAGTACTGATTATCTAAACATGAGAAGTGCTACGCGTGATCCATATCGTTACATCTCCCTTACTTTTGGTGCGAAACGTGGTGCTCCTCAAGCATGGAAGGGAAACCGCCGCACTCCAGGAACTCCGTACTGGTGCTACCACTTCTGTTCACAAGGAAATATTAACCTTTTTGGACCTGACAGATATCTCGCTGATGTCACCGCAAAAATAGACTTTAATGAAACTGAAAATGGCAGTAACGGTATGCTTTATTTTGAAGTAGATTTCAATACAACCTTCAAACCAGGGCTGCCACACAATGAACGAATTATGCATGCAATTCTTAATAAACCAACACTTCATAAGTCCCCATTCTTAAGAAGATCCTTCGGTGTTACGCCAGGTAGCCGCACACTTAATTTAAGTACATAGAGAAATAAGGAAAATAGTTGGACCCCGGATCGACGTCCGGGGTGACGTCATCGAACGTTTATCTAAAACTCTCTAAATTCATTAATATTCGACCACAAGGGGTTGAACCCCATTGTACAAAAGTTTACAACCAAATTATGTCATCCCGCCTGTGGGCCGAAGCTACCTGAGCGTAGGCTTAGACTCCGATCCGGGATCCAAATATAATTCCTTTAAAACATCAATTACGCAGCACCTTGCGAGGCTTACTACCCTGCGCTGGGGCAATGATGCCATCCATTTCAAGCTGTTCAATGATTCGTGCTGAGCGATTAAAACCAATGCGGTACTGCCGCTGCAACATGGATATTGAAATCTCATCAGTTGTTTTCAACCATTCAACAATTTCAGGATACAATTCATCTTGCGGTTCATCACTCTTATTCACCTGACGCACCACTTCATTAATATCAAGATAATCAGGCTCACCCTGACTACGCAGGTGGTCTGCCAATTTCTCAATTTCAGGGTCAGAAATATACGCACCATGCACACGGTGTACATGTGGTGATGATGAATTCTTAAAGAGTAAATCTCCACGCCCAAGAAGTTTTTCCGCACCTTGCATATCAATAATGGTACGCGAGTCTACTTTTGATGACACACGAAATGCCACGCGGCTTGGAAAGTTTACTTTAATCAGCCCCGTCACCACATCAACAGACGGACGCTGCGTTGCAACAATCATATGAATACCGGCAGCACGCGCCATTTGTGCAATACGCACAATGTGTGTTTCCACCTCTTTACCAGAAACAATCATCAAGTCAGCAAGCTCATCAATAATTACGACGATAAATGGTAAGGTTTCGCACTCTTTGCTTGGTGCATTGCGGTTAAACTCCGCAAGGTTGCGTGCCCCAAACTCAGCCATCTTTTCATAACGCTCTTCCATTTCTTGTACCACCCATTTGAGCACCGCAGTCGCTTTAACCGGATTGGTTACAATTGGAAACAGCAAATGTGGAACATCGGCATATGGCGTAAACTCAAGGCGTTTTGGATCAATCAAAATCAGTTTCATTTCATCTGGTTTTTTCTGACACAACAAACTCGAAAGCATTGCATTCAGACCAACTGATTTACCAGAGCCAGTTGTACCACCAATGAGTAAGTGCGGCATTTTTGCCAAGTCTTCAACTACTGGGTTTCCAATCACATCAACGCCAAGTGCCATTGGTAGTTTTAAGTTTGATTTCGTAAACTTTGAAGAATTAACCACATCTGAAAAAAATACATCTTTACGATCTTTATTCGAAATTTCAAAACCAACCGCATTTTTCCCCGGTATTGGTGCAATGGTTCGGATACTCACCGCAGAGAGTGCCATTGCCAAATCATCCTCTAGCGCCGTGATCTTACTAATCTTACTATCAATTTCAGGCTGATACTCAAACATGGTAATCAGCGGACCGGGTTTAATCTCTTTTACTTCACCTTTCACGCCAAAATGCTGAAGTTTTTCTTCAAGTTTTTGTCCACGCATTACCGCTTCACTACTCACTTGCTCATCAGCACTTGAACGTCCACTTTGTGCAAAGAGTGAAAGCGTTGGCAAACTAAACGAAGGACTTCTTCTGCTTTTGCGTTGCATCACATACTCAAGTGACTGTAATAAAACATCACGCCCTTGTTTGATTGTCTCAAACACTACCGGCTTTGAAACACGCACTGGCGATGTTTTAGCTGAATACTGATCCCAGAAGGTATCAATTGCTTTTGCTTCAGGCTCTTTTTCTAAAATTGCTTGTGGTATTGGCGCTTCTTGCTTTTTAAAAACATGTAAAAAGTCTTTCAGATCTTCACGCTCTTTTTCAGCTTGTTTAAACCGGAAGGTCATCACGCCTTTGCACGCGGCATACACCTTTTGCACTACGCCCCAAACCAAGCCACCAACAAGTTTTAAAACCCATGCACAATCTTTAATAAGTGAACGTCTAAGTAGTAGCGTTAACGAGGTCCAAAAAACTGCCCAAAGCATAATCACACTGCCAAAAAATCCAAGAAGCGTAAAAAGACGCCCCGCAACAAATGAGCCAATTAATCCACCCGGATAACTTTTAGAAAAATCGATGGAATAAAATGAACACAACGCAGCGCTACACATAATCATAACGGGGGACAACCAAAAGTTACGTTTTAGCCGCATCTTCAATTCTTGCGCACGTTCTGGTTCAGCTTCAAATGCTATATATAAAAGAAGGTAGGCGTAAATTGCCAAGCACCCGATAAGGGCATACACGGCACTGCCAAGAAAGTATAAAAAGATATCAGCAAGATTTGCTCCTAGAGATCCAGCAAGGTTGGTTACCACATCATGACCGGCAATGTAGGTAAAAAGTGTTGGATCGTTAGGATTATTTGACGTAATTGATAGCGTTAAAAAAAGGACTATACCAACAAGTATAATCCCATAAATCTCTTTCAAATAGGTTGCTTTTTTTGATTGTTTTTTTAAGGCGATTTTATTCTTCGCATCTTTCTTTTTCGATGATAACATACACGCTCCTCTACAATCGCTCAGCCTCAAGAGGCACTTTGCACAATTTTTAATATCACGACAAGAGTAACGTCTTCATCTTCAAATTTGCAATATATTTATATCAGCAATGTTATCACGAGCACGATTGGCACTATCATATACACACCAAACCACCAAAAACGTTTTTGTAGCGCAGCGGTGTAGGCAACCTTGAGCAGTGCATACGCAACAAGCGTTGCCAACGCCATCACTAACCAATCATACCCCTGCAGTGCTTGGTACATTCCTTTACCAAGACCATGTACAAAAAACGCAGCAACAATAAGTGGAAACTGCATCAACAATGATGTCTGAAATGCACGCCGTGGTGTAAACCCAAGCCAACGCGCAACCACAAAGGTGCTTCCCAAACGCGAGATACCGGGTAAAACGGCGAATGCTTGCGTGAGACCTAGTATCAGAGAAATGGAAAAATAGTTGGATCCTGCCTGTCGGCCGTAGCAACGAAGGCGTAGGCTGGAATCAAGTTCAGGATGACATCTACGTTCATACACACACAGCGACAACAACATCAACATTGTCACCACCAAGCCAACAAGCATCGTCACTTCACTCGTGTACCACACACATGATTTCAAAAACGGCTTGATGACGCAGTACTGCATCATAATGGTAAGCACACACGCAACACCAACAAGCAGACACTGCCGGTAAAAAATACTCACCAGCTTCTTAAGGCTATCTCGCATTGGTTGTTTATGCCGCCACGTCTGCCACAGTCCCATAGCCAAAAATCTAAGCGGCCGATACCACGCTTGAAAGAAGAACAGCATAATGATGAAAACAGTCGGCCCATGCAACAGGTAATCAAAATCTTCAGGAAGCGCTGCCAGCAGGTGGGCAACGCTGGGTATCAGCATTTCAAGCAACCGCAGGTGTGATGAGCTACTGATGGGCAGTGATTCAACACAAATTTGTACAATCATTATGAGCCACAAGGCATTCATTCTTTTCTCCAATTTATTAAGGAAGAATATTTGGATCATGCCTGTCGGCCGAAGCAACGAAGGCGTAGGCTGGAATCAAGTTCCCAGTCTTCGCCCAGATGGCTACGACGGACACGCAGGATGACATCTTGTATTGCATAACCTTACACAAATAGAAGGTTTTTTTATATCGTAAGTTTTCAAACCAAACTCTGCAGCATTGTTCCACTCCAGCAGAAAATCATACAAATCTAGATGTCACCCCGGACACCGATCCGGGGTCCAAATATTTTTCCCTAATGAATTATATTTGGATCCTGCCTGTCG